>NZ_LOCO01000005.1:0-14687 GCF_001574445.1 Marinobacter excellens LAMA 842 | reverse complement strand
TGGTTCATGTCCACATCCGCCAGTTTTTTCGTGCTGGCGAGCATTTCACGGGCGTGAGTGTCGTCCATGAAGCGGCGGGTGGATTCAGTGAGGGCGTCTTCGGCTTCACTGTTGGGGTCTACCGGCGGCTGACCGCCTTTAGGGGACGCGAGGGTAATGTCGGCGCCTGCGTCCTTGAAGACGTAAAACGGTGACGTGAACTCTTCCAGCCAGAAGCCTGTCTTGTGGCCGGTATCGCCCATTTGGTCATGGGAAGTCAGTACCATCAGTATCTTCATAGTGGTCGATCCTTGTGTCGGAGTTCAGAAACGAGTTTGATGTGCCTTACCCCGAGACCTTGTGACGGGATGGCGATATTTCAACAGGGATTACGGTTACAGGTAGGTTATGGATGCTGCGGCCTACTATACTGTCATCGTTTTACACTCATTTGACCATGGATTGAGGCCGAAATGGACGTGAGAAACACACCGCTGTGGCTGGCATCTTTACTGCTGGCGTTCTCCTTGTCAGCACAGGCGCAACAGGGCACGGAAACCGTCGAACCACTCACGGTGACCGTCGGGGTGAACCATTCTCCGCCCTACCGAATACTGGAAGCCGGTCATAAAGGTGGCCTTTATCTCGAGATTTTCGAGGAAATTGCCGATCGCCTTGGCTGGCAGGTGCAGTACCGGGAAGCGCCGTTCCGGCGTGTTCTGCTGATGCTGCAAAAAGGGGAAGTGGACGTGATGCTGGGGCCGCTGAGAACCGACGGTCGCGAGGACTACATGACCTTCGTTGCCCCCGCTTTCCCGCCGGAGCGGCGTCTTTTCTTCTATCTGGACGCCGAGCACAGGATCACCCGCTACAGCGATCTATACGGACGAACGGTTGGCGTCCTGGATGGCGCCACCTACTTCAGCCGGTTTGATCGCGACAGGGATCTGATCAAAAAATCGGCACCGCACTACGAGAACCTGATGCTGATGATGGAAAAAGGCCGGGTGGATGTGGTGATCGCTCCGGAACTTGTGGGCCTGTACACCATCCGGCGATTGCAACTCCCGGCGCAGGTATCTCCGTTTTTTGTGCCGGGCGAACGTTCCTGGATTGCGGTGTCGGATAAATCGCCGGCCCTGAAGTACGCCGACGACATTCGTGCTGCCCTGAAGCTGATTGAGCGTGAGGGCATTAAGGAGAATTTTGTGTTGAAGTACCTGGAACAGCCCGCTCAATGACCCCTGACCACAACGATTTATGGTTTTTGCCCCTCGGTGGCACGGGTGAAATTGGTATGAACCTCAATCTCTATGGTCACGATGGCCAGTGGTTGATGGTGGACTGTGGGGTGACCTTCCCCAAGCGGGGCCGTATCGCGGCCGATGGCACCGTGCACCATCGTGGTGAGCCACCGGTGCAGATGGCAGACCCGGCGTTTATCGCCGACCGGCGGGACAAACTGGCGGGGTTGATCATTACCCATGCCCACGAAGATCACATCGGCGCCGTGCCCTATCTCTGGCCACTGCTGCAGTGCCCCGTCTACACCAGCCGATTTACCGCTGAAATCCTGCGCCGAAAGCTGGCGGAGTTTGATCTGTTGCATCGGGTACCGATCATCGAGGTGGACACCGGAGAGCGCCGGCAGATCGGCCCGTTTAATGTGCAGTGGCTGGCACTCACCCACTCGATTCCCGACCCCAATGCCCTGATGATCCGCACCCGGATTGGCAACATTTTCCACAGCGGTGACTGGAAGCTGGATGATAATCCGTTGGTTGGTCACGGTTACACCACATCCACGTTTACCGATCTGGCGGAAGAAGGTGTGGCCGCCATGGTCTGTGATTCCACCAACGCCACCGTGCAGGGCCACTCGGTGTCCGAGGCGGCGCTGCACGAAGGCCTGCGGGACCTGATTGCGGTGGCCGAGGGGCGGGTGATTGTCACCTGCTTTGGCAGCAATATTGCGCGCCTGCACACGCTGGCCAGTATTGCCCGGGAAACAGGCCGCTACATGGGATTGCTGGGCCGCTCGTTGGTAAACATGAGTGGTGCGGCCAAGGCTACGGGGCTTTGGCCGGGCTCAGACAAACTGATCAGCCCCGCACACCTGGGTTACCTGCCGCGCCATGAGGTGCTGGGTGTGGCCACCGGTAGCCAGGGAGAACCTCGAACCGCGTTGCGGCGCCTTGCCCAGGGCAGCCACCCGGATTTTGAGCTGGAAGCCGGTGACACGGTGATTTTCAGTGCCCGTGCAATACCCGGCAATGAAGAAGCCATCGAGGCGCTGATCAGCCAGCTGCGCAAACTGGGGGTGATTGTCATTACCGCCGAAGACGCCGGTGCACCCATTCATGCCTCAGGCCACCCGGCACAGGATGAACTCAAGGCGATGTATCGCTGGGTTCAGCCCCGCATTGCCATTCCAGTTCATGGCGAGGCTGAACACATGGACGTACATGCCGACCTTGCGAAAGGCGCAGGCGTGCCCAGGGCCATGGTTGGCCGTAATGGCGACCTGTTCATGGTGCGGCCAGTACCGGGCATTCGGCGTCAGGTTGTCGAAACCGGGCGGCTGGGGTGGCAGAAGCAGGAGTTGGTCAGGGTCTACTGATGGTTGCAAGGAACTTAGTAAGCTTATGATGGTCTATGTCGCCAATCCGTGAGTGACGCAAGGGAATGAAGATGACCACTATTCGATTATGGGATCTACCGGTCAGGCTGTTTCACTGGTTGTTGGTGTTGGCGGTGATTGGCGCCATCGTGACCACCAAGCTCGGTGGCAGCTGGATGGCGTGGCATGAGCGATTTGGCTTGCTGGTTGTGGGCTTGCTGGCGTTTCGTATCGCCTGGGGCTTTCTGGGTTCCAGTTACGCCAGGTTTACCCGTTTTGTACGCGGCCCCGGCGCTATCATGGCCTATCTCAAAGGCCGGTGGCAGGGCGTGGGCCACAACCCGCTGGGTGCTTTATCGGTTCTGGCCCTGATCGGCCTGTTCGGTTTTCAGGCCGTGACTGGGTTGTTCGCCAATGACGAAATTGCCTTATACGGCCCTCTGTACCCGCTGGTGTCGTCAGATCTAAGCGGCACCTTGAGTGGCTGGCACCGGCAAACCGAATGGTATCTGTACGGCCTGGTGGCCCTGCATGTGGCAGCGGTGATGTTCTACACCCACGTCAAGAAAGACAATCTGGTGAAACCGATGATCACCGGCAGGAAAGTGGTCTCACAAGGGCGCGCCGAAGATGCTAAAGGCGGGGGTGCGATGGCATTCGTGGTGTCTCTGGTGCTTGCACTGGCGGTGGTGTGGGCGGCCAGCGGTGAGCTTGTATCACCACCGCCGGCACCCGCACCTGCACCCCAGGATCTGGGCTGGTAGGTTAACTGCGCTGATTAGTCGGCGCGGAAGTTGTCGTGGCAGGCCTTGCAGGTTTGCCCGACAGCACTGAACTGGCGTGCCAATGCACCACGGTCACCAGTGGCAGCCACTTCCTGCAGTTTGTTGGCTTCACGAACAAAGTTGGTGCCGACTTCCCGGACTTTGTCCGTTTGCTGGAAAAACTCAGGCTTCAGGCGAGTATTCTCTGCCTTGTCCATGGCGGAATCCGGGCTGTAGAGAGCGCCCATGCCGGAGTTGGCAATGGCGGCAATGGCATTGGCTGCCGCTTTCATCTGGTCTGCATTGAATTCCACATCGCCATCAACCGCCTGGGCTTTGATCTTACCCATGTTCCAGGCCATGAACTGGTAGCCAGCCTGGCGTGCTTCGATCTGGTCTTCCACACTCAGTTGAGCCGCTGCGGGCATGGCAAACGATGTGGCAAGTATGGCGGCGGCAATCACACCGGTTTTTTTCATCTCAGGTCCCTCTCTTTTAGTCTGATTGGTTAGGTTACCAAAATGCTCTATAAAGGCATGGTTATGAGCATCCTACCTGTATAGACTCATTGCTGACAGTTATAACAGACCAAAGTTCAATCTGGAGAATTCCGCATATGGCGATCTGGACAGTAAACCCGAACCTGGAACACATGGCTGAGGCAAGTAAAAACACCGCCGTCAGCCACATGGGTATTGAATACCTCGAAATTGGTGACGACTACGTGAAAGGCCGCATGCCGGTGGACCAGCGCACCGTGCAACCGTTCGGCATCCTGCACGGTGGATCTTCCGTGTTGCTGGCAGAAACGCTGGGCAGCATGGCCGCCAATTGCTGCCTGAAGGACAAGGGCACGGTGGCGGTTGGTCTGGACATTAACGCCAACCACATCCGGCCTGTGACCGGAGGTTGGGTATACGGCACCGCCCGCGCCCAGCACATTGGCAGCACCACTCAAGTCTGGGAAATCCGCCTGGAGAACGAGCAAGGCAAGCTGACCTGCATTTCCAGGCTGACGATGGCGGTTACCAAGCGTCCCGGTTGATGGGTTTGCGCGCCAGCACCGCCGCACTGGCACAGGTGGCCATGGCAGCGATAACCACGGTTGGCCCGGCTGGCAGATCCTGCCAGGCCGAGATCAGAAGCCCCAGACTGTGGCCCGCCAGGCACGTCAGTATGGCGAAGACAATGCTGGTGCCACGCAGGTGTATCAGTAGCAGTGGGGCGGCAATCAATGAGGTGAACACCACATAGATGCCGGCCAGGTCGACCGTCAGTGTGATGGCGATAGCGAACATTGGCAGGAACAGCCAGCCCCTGTAACTCTGCGGCAGGACGTATTGCCAGACAAGCACGGCCAGTGCCAGCAGCACCATCGGGGCCAGCACCGTGGGTGTGGTCCAGAGCAGATCTCCGTTCAGGGTATGGGCAAGCCGCTGTGCGCCGTGGGGGTCCTGGCTTACCAGCAAGGTGGCCAGGCACGCGCCCAGTGCGTAGAGCAGGCCAATCATGGCTTCACGATGCCGGGTCAGATACCGCAACACCAGGCTGACCATGGCAACGGCCAGCAGGGCCAGGGTCAGGCTCCCGGAAAGGCTCAGGGCAGGGCCACCGGCGGGGAACAAAGTGCCGACCAGCAAAATGCCGAGCGCCGCCCACTGGGCGATCGCCAGATCCGCAAATACCATACCCCGCTCAAGTACCCGGTTGCCCAGAGGCACCAGGGCGATTGCAGTCAGCGCGCTGGCGGTGAGTGCCGGCCACATCCAGCCCCACTCATTCCACATTCGTTGGCTCCTGATGATTCAACAGTGTGTCGACGATCAGGTTGATAACCTGCTCCAGAGTCTCTTCACCCGGTTGGCCGGTGACGGTGCCAGGTAGCACTATCGCCGGTACGCCGGATTGTGAGGATAACCACCGGGCCGGACGATCATCCTGATAGGAGGCGACGATAATCACGCTGGCACGAGCCAGGTCCGGGGTGGCCAGTACGTTCCGCAGGTGCGCGCTGCCGGGTGGTAAGCCGGGTTTTGGCTCCAGGTCGGCAATGACCTCGATGCCCAGCCAACGCAGCAGATAATCGAAGGTGGAGTGCTGGGTAACCACACCGGTCCCGGCCAGTTGCCGGGCGGCAGAACGCCAGGACTGGCGTTGCTGGTTCCACTCTCCCCGCCACCGAATGTACCTCATTTGAATCTGCGCTTGCTGATCGGGGACCAGGGCAGCCAGTCGTTCGGCGAGGGCATCGGCAACCAGGGGGATGGCGTCCGGAGACAGATGCAGGTGCGGGTCGCCCTCTGGATGGACGTCCCCCATGCTGCGGTCAACGTGCTCATGACTCTGATGCAGAGGAGCATGGTCGGCGGCAAAGAACAGCCCCTCGCTGCCGGGCTGGATCTTGCGATTGGCCGCCCTTGAGATCAGCGAAGGCAGCCAGCCGGCTTCCAGCGACGCACCCGTGCACACGGCCAGGTCGGCTTTACGCATGGCGGCAATCAGGCTGGGTCTGGCCTCAATGTAGTGCGGGTCTTGCCAGGCGGTGGTCGCCGTGGTGATGGTTGCATCCGGCAGCAACGCCGAGACCAGGCTGGCCCACTCTGGTTCGCAGGCGAACACATTCAGACTGGCGCTGGCCGGCACGCTGGCAAACGCCAGCAGCCAGCCAAACACCCATGCCAGGCGGTTGGGCTTAGAAATCATGGGCACCATGAGCTCCGAAGGTCATCACGTACTGCAGGGTGACGGTGTTGTCCGCGTCATCGAAACCGTGAGCACTCTGGTGCGTGTACTGCAGACGCAGAGTCGAGAAGTGGGACCGGGACCAGGCCAACATCACGTCGGTTTCTTTCAGTTGCTGATCGTGGAAGTGGTCACCGTGGGCTTCCTTGAGATCCACCCGGCCATAGCGGGCACCGACAGACCACTGGGGGGTAAAGCGGTAGACAGCGGAGGTATACCAGCCCTGGTGGTAATCTGAGGAGCGGGCATGTTCGTTCAGTTCGTCCGCGTACAGGTATTCGCCGCTGAGCGTCAGCTGTTGCTGGCGGGTGTTGCCATCAGGCGACCATTTCCAGACCAGGTCGGCGATATAGAGGTTCTCGCCGGTGTAGGGGGCGGCATGGCTGTGGTCGTGATCACCGTGGTCATGATCATGGTCATGATCGCCGTCATGGTCACCATGAACCTGGCGGTTGTTCAGATAGGACAGCCCGGCCTGCCAGCTTTGTGACACGCCGATGTCGCCACCGAAACGAGTGTTGACGGTGTACACACCAATGTCTTCGTCACCTTCCGTCAGGCGATTGCCGTTGAAAGCTTCCGCCCCGATCTGCCAGAAAAACGGTGTGGGCATCAGCAGGTTGACCCGCAGGCCGTCGTCGAAGTAGTGGCTTCCCAGAAGAGCCCGATAGGCTGCGGGGCGCTCGACAAAGTTGTCTTCATGCATGTGGCGACTGTTCAGGTAGCCAACTTGGGACAGGAAGCGGCCGCCCCGAATGCTCAGGTTCCAGGGCATGCCGGTGGTCTGCAGGTAGGCTTCTTCCAGTGCCACTTCGGTTTCGCCGTGATGTTCTTCCAGGACGGCGGTCAGGCGGCCTGCGAACAGATCATCAATTGGGGCAGACAAAGACAGCTCGGTGTGCCCGAGCCCAAAGCCTTCGTCCCGGTGGGACAGCGCGGTGGCGTTCTGTTTGTAATAACCATCCAGAACCACGCTGATGTCTGGGTTCATTTCATTGGCCTGGGCCGACGCAAATGGCACCAGCAATGTGGAGAGTATGCTGGCTTGAAGACGGTTAAACTGCATAGATGATCCTCACTATATAAATGTTATAACATTACGTTTATGGTCAAGAAGAAAGCCAGTCCAGCCCAACGACCAGGCGGGGCGTTCCATTCGGCTGCGGTGAACGATGCACCAGTCCCCGGCCCTCATTGCCCTCCCATGCCTCGCCCTTCAGAAGGGCGACGGCGGCAGTGGGTATGGTTTGAATTCGATCTGAGGGAACACTTTGCTCTGGCAGAGGGCCTTCACCAGCAGGGCGGGTAACGAGGGGGTCTGGTAGCCACTCGGTTCCCGGCCCGCGGTAAGTGCAAAGCAGCCGCACCGGTACCCGATCCACATGAAATCTGGGGCACATAGTGTCAGCCAGAACATGTATGCGAAGACCTATCGCTTCAGGCTCAAACAGGCACTGATACATCTCTGCCAGCTCGTCGACATCGGCAATCCAGTGGTTGGAACCTTCGATATCAAGAGCCCACCCGGGCAATGCAGTGGCCGCACTTTGCCCACGTTCGAGGCTGACGAAACGCTCAAGGTTCCCCGCGCGGTTACAGAATTCATTTACGAATGCGGCCCAGTGGTTGTTCCGGGGTCTCTGCCAGACGGCCAGGTTAACGTTGTCACGGAGTATTTCCGCAAGGCACTGTACGTTTTTCCCGTGGACACTTAAGGAGTGTTCGAGGTTATGAGGGTGTTGTGTCATCGCTGGAACCTCTTGGTCTGGCGAGAGAAGCCGAATCCGGGCTGACAATGTTATGTTATAACATATGAATTGTGAAGGGCTGACATGAATTGGCGAAACGGGTTTGAGGAAGTTGACCGGGGTTTGAGAGATATCAAGTTTTCAGCCTGCCGGTCGGCAGGATCGGTGATACACTCAAATTAGTTCATTTTATCAACCAGTTTGCAGCGGCTGCTTTCTCGCATCAGGAGACTGTGTGTCAATCAAAGTGACGATTGGTGGGGCCATGACAAGGCTCGTGCTTGCCTGCTTGATGATGGTGTCGGTAAGCCATCACGGGGTCGCGGCCGGAGAGCCTGAAAGGTTCGTATGCACCACACTCTTGGCCAGTGGTAACCCTCAGTACCCACCTCTGCTTTGGCGTTCAGACCGGTCGCCCGGGGAGCTGGTTGGCGCTATACCAGCATTTTTGCGGGAGCTGACAGAGCCGCTCGGAGTTAAAGTTGAGGTTCGGGACAAGGGTTCCTGGGCCAGGGTGCAGCATCTTGCAAAGCTGGGTGATCTTGATCTCGTGGCCGGCGCCTTTATGACATCGGAGCGCATTGGTTATATGGATTATGTGTTGCCTGCGATGACTCACTTATCCACCAGCGTCTGGGTGCTAAAAGACCGGTCTTTTGAGTATCGCCATTGGCCGGACTTGTTGATGAAGCGGGGCAGCACCCTGATCAACAACAGTTTTGGTCAGCGTTTCGATCAATACGCAAAAGCAAACCTGATGATCGAGGGGGTGCGCACGATAGAGCAGTCATTCCTCATGGCGAGGGCGGGCCGAGTTGACTATGTGTTGTACGAGCAACTTCAGGGGCAGGTGAAACTCCAGAAGCTCGGGCTTGCCGGCGATTTTATTGCACTGGACCCACCGATTTCGAGGGAGGGGCTGTTCTTTGTGTTTCCGAAAGGCTCACCGTGCAATTCAGAATCCTTCAGGGAAGCTTTTATGGAACGGCTCTCGCACCTGACGGTGAACAGAAGATTGCCAGCGCTTATCGAGGAATATAGGGCCCGGTACGTTGGCAATCAGGGCTTATAGCGGTGCATCGAGGTTGACCTGACAACGTCCAAGCTCTTTCGAGCGATAGAGTGCCCGGTCTGCTCTGTGTAGCAGGTCTTCCAGGCGCTGGTCTTGCCGCCCCAGACTGGTGATCCCGAAACTGGCGCTGATCTGGATTGCGCAGCCCCGATAACCTACTGTGAGGCTGGTCAGCGCACTCAGAAGTCGGTGAGCGGTATCCAGAGCTTCCTGCTCCGTGGTTTCCGGGAGCAGGAGTGCGAATTCTTCGCCGCCCATCCTGGCAAGGATGTCATAGTCGCGGATGTTCTCCCCAAGCGTTGAAGATACCTTGCGAAGCACCTCATCGCCCGCCTCGTGACCATGGGTGTCGTTGACTTGCTTGAAATGGTCGAGGTCCATCATGATCAGTGCCATCGGGGACTGTTGTCGCAGGGCGCGGCTGAGTAGCTGATTGCCAAACTCAAAGAACGCCCGGCGATTCCTGAGCCTGGTCAGTTCATCCTCGAAAGCAGCGGCACGAGCCCGCTCATGGGCTTCGTGTAACGCCAGCTCCATGTTCTTTCGTTCAGTTATGTCGGTTGCAATCTCCAGCCTCGCCAGCCGACCATCGGTCCACTGAATAGCCTGGTCCCGGCACTGGTACCAGCGTTGGTCGAGCTGGTTCTGGAACTCCCAGACATGAGGTGCGTTGGCGGTGCCGTCATCGGCGACAAGCAGGTCATTCGTGCAGAAAGAGCAAGGGCCGTCGCTGTCTTGCAGCGCCTGCCAGCATTTGCGGCCGTCTATGCTGCCCCAGATGCGGCGGCCGTAGGCGTTCATGTAAAGTAATTCGTGGGTCTCGAAGTCAGACACATAAACCAGGGCATCGAGATTGTCGAGCACGGCCTGCAGGCCCTCGGCGGACGTACTGGTGTCCGGAACCGGTTTTTCCGGTTGGGCGGGTAGGTTGATGGATGGTATCCCGGATCTCATTGGTACTTTTGTCTTCGTTTGATTTTTAGCCAATGTGTTGCCGAGTATGGCGTTTTTGGCCGTCGCCTGCACCCGGAATCTGTCCTATTCTTCGGCTTGTACCTACGATTACCTGACGACCTCGGATGGTGTTCGTCAGAGATAAAACGTTTCAGGAGCAACGGTATGGGGCATCGATCTTTGCCACTATGGTGGTTGGCGTTTGCAGCGGCACTGATTCCCTTGCTGACGATCCACCTGACCTTTGCCGTGTCGGTAATAGAAGGGTATGTGTCGTGGTGTGTGCCGTATTGGGACAGCTGCACCAGCATCAGCCGAACCGGTCGCCACGGTACCGCTTATTTCATTTTTAAGGGGACCATGCTGCCGGCAGCACTGCTGGGGATTTTGTTCTGGTGGCTGAACGGTCTCTGGTTGCGCCAGCTTGGTGTTCAGGCTCGGCGCGTTGCCTGGATTCCATGGCTCGGTTTGATTGCCTGTGCTGCCCTCGCCTTTTATACCCTGGCGCTGGGCCATGCGGGAGACGGTTTTAACCTGACTCGCCGTATTGGCGTTGTTCTGTATTTTTCATTCACCTATCTGTGCCAGTTGCTGGTCAGCGCCTGCCTGATGAATCATCCGAGGTGGTACACCTCCGGCCTGCGCTTGTTACGTCTTTGTCAGCTGACGCTGGCAGTAGGCATTCTCTCGGTGATTCTGACGGCGGTGGTACCGGACTGGTACAGCCAGAAAGACGATGCCTTTGAGTGGGTGCTGGCGCTGCTGATCAACCTGCACGCGCTCTGGCTGGCTTTGCTGTGGCGGCGCAGCGGGTTTCGGGCGCGCCTGTGGGCAGATTGACAGCCACGGGGACAGCGCGGGCTTGTCTTGATAGACTGCCGCCCAAACGAACTTTTCAGAGCCTTCCACCATGACTGTCACTGCATCATCAGACCCTTGTCCCTGCTGCAGCGGCAAGGCCTACCGTGAATGCTGCCAACCCTGGCATTTCGGGCAGCCGGCGCCCACCCCTGAGGCGCTGATGCGCTCACGCTATGCGGCGTTCGTGCTGCGCAATCCGGACTACCTGCTGGCCACCTGGCATCCGGATACCCGGCCCGGGGAGCTGGAGCTGGAACACTCTCCGGACTGGGCATCGTTACAGATTCTGGATGCCAGTGAGCAGGGCTCCCGTGGGCGCGTTCATTTCCGTGCGGTCTACTGGGCTGGAACCGGTTGGGGCTATCTGGAGGAGGTTTCAGACTTTGCGCGGGTAGACGGTTGCTGGTACTACGTGGCCGGAGAAACGAGCGAGGGTAGCCTCAAGCCCGGCCGCAACGAGCCTTGCCCGTGTTGCAGCGGGAGAAAGTACAAAGCCTGTTGCATGAAGAGGTGACCAATACCAATCAGGCATGTCGGTGGAGTAGACTCTGACCTATCAGGCCTTCAGGCCATCGTCTCCAGATAGGCTTCCAGTTCGTTGGCCAGCCAGCCTACCACGGCGCCGCCCTGGGCTTGTTCTGACTCCAGGGCACTGAACACCTTCCACCAGCGCGCGCTGCGGTGGTGGATGGTTTTCAGTTGTTCTTTCCGCAGTGCCTCAGCAATTAACGGTAACGGCAGGTCCGCCCAGCCGGCGCCGTCCATCACTGCATCCCGTATCAGTTCGTACTGGGTAAACGCCAGGTAGTTGGCGGTTTCCGGTGAGTCTGCCACCAACACTGAATCCTGCATGTAGGCAATGGTGATTTCGGTTTGGCTGATCAGATCATCCTGGGTTACCCGTTTCAGTTGGCTAAGTGGATGCTCGGGCGCAGCGACGGTCAGCATGCGCACGTCCGCCAGCTCGCGGAACCATTGGTAGCCCTCATTCATCAATTCCGGCATCAGGCCGTAGGCGACATCCACCGACTGGTTGCGGACCAGAGAGGGCAGTTCTCGAGGAGGGGCAAGATAAATCGACAGGCTGGTTTGCGGAAACCGCTGTTTCAGGCGGCGCAGGATGTCTCGCCACACGTCCTCGGGAATAGCATCGTCCCGGGCGATGCGCAGTACCGATTCGGCACCGCTCAGGTGGTGCTGGCAGCGGGCCTGTATCTGGCCGGCGACCTGATCGAAGCGCCGGCAATCGGTGAGAATGGACTGGCCGATGGAGGTCAAATGCAGCTGGTTGCCGCTGCGTTCAAACAATTCAACCCCCAGCTCGTCCTCTAGTGAGGCCAGCACGGTGCTGACCGTCGTCCGGCTGCGGTTCAGCTCGCGGGCGGCCGCGGCAACGCTGCCGTTCCGGACCACGGATAGAAAGGTTTTAATCTGGGAAGTTTTCATGCTTATCTCGTTGCGCCGGATTTTCCGTCGCTCAGCGACTCACGCCTTCGTGATGATGCCAATAATATGGCCGGCAATTCTCAGGAGGTCAAAATGTTTACTTCTCTGGCGCGGGAAAATATGGCGCTGACATTATCTGCGGCCGGTGCGGGCTTGTTTGCTGTCGTCGGTATCGGCTGGGGGCTTTGGGTTGATTCCCTGGTCATTCTTTTCGATGGCGCCTATTCACTGATCAGCCTGGCGCTGTCCCTTCTTTCTCTCTATGCCGCTCGCCTGGTGCGTCGGCCGGCAACCGAAGATTATCCGTTTGGTTTGGGTGCGGTGGAGCCGCTGGTGATTGCGGTGAAAGGCCTGGTTATTGCCCTGGTGTGTGTGTTTTCGCTGGCGTCGGCGGTGGTCTCGCTGCTGCAGGGGGGGCGTGCGGTGGCTGCCGATATGGCCATGGTGTTTGGTGCTGTGAACGTAGTGGGCTGCCTGGCGGTGTGGGTTTACCTGCGCTGGTCCAGCTTTCAGAATGACTCCGGCCTGGTCAGGGCCGAGCAGCGACAGTGGCTGATGGACAGCGCCCTGAGTGCCGCCGTGATGATCGGTTTTGCCGCCGCCTGGATGCTGGAGAGAACTCAGTGGTCAGAGCTGGCAGTTTACGCAGACCCGGTGATGATGCTGGTGATCTCGGTGTATTTCATGACCGTGCCGGTGAAGATGATTCTGGAGTCGGTGCAGGAGTTGCTGCTGGCGGCACCCTCGGAAGATGCCATGGGCGATATCCAGGATACCCTGGAAGATCTCGGTTTGAATCCGGATAGCGTGAGAGTGGCCAAATTGGGGCCGAACCTGCTTTTGGAAGCTCGTATGGTCAGAATTTGAGAAGGGTGCTTTGACATCAGCTCGACATCAACCGGCCTTCAGCCCGCCGATGGACAGAATCAGTCTGCGGGTGTCGTCCTTTTCGACGGCCAGGTAGTCCAGCAGGGCCTGAAGCGCGCCGTTTGGATCGTCCGGGTGGTTTGAAGCAAACCGGCTGACCAGCTCAATCTGGACATGCAGATCCTGGAACCGGCCATAGAGATCCTGGCGCTTTCGAAGGGTTTTGAGGGCGGATTTCCAGCTGTCGATGTCCAGTTCCATCAGGTAGCGGATGCGCTTCAGGAGCTTGCGCAGATTGTGGATGTCCTCGTCTGGCGCGTCGTGCAGCAGTTCTGCGGTTTTCCGATTGAACATTCGCAGCCTGTGTTCAACGCTGTTTTGAATATCCCCGGTGCTGAGCTTGTCGATGAGTTTGCGGAACTGCCGTGACTGCAGCTCGTTTTCCCAGCTGTGCAGACTCTGCCGGTAGCGCTTGCTTGCAAGCCGTTTCGCCAGCTTTTTCTGTTCCTTATCCACCCGCGCGCAGACCCATTGCTCCAGTGCCCGCAGGAGTTCTGGCTGGTTACTGCATAGCTGCGGCAGATCCTGGCTGAATACGTGCAGGTCCCGCAGGTTACTCGTGGCCTGGGCGTGTCGTTTCAGGTGGGAAATGTGGCTCTTCAGTGATTTGTTTCCGGTCACCTCGGCCAGGGATTCGGCCACGGCGCGGCTACGACGAAGGGCAATGCGATACTGGTGGAGAAATTCATCATCCAGGCCGAGCATCACACCCCTGTGTAACTGGTTAAGACTCTCGGCCTGCCCCAAAAGCACTGACGGAGTGTCTTTGATCGTCGCTTTGCCGGCGCTCTTATGCCGTTTCTGATTCTTGCGATTGAACGCCTCGAAACTGAAATCCACCGGGGTCAGAAAGGTTTCAAGCCGCCCCTCCCGGTTGCCGAGTTTGCGCCAGTGTTTGATTGGCAACCGTATGTGGATAAAGCTGGCCGTGGGGAGTTCAAACGGTGCGTGCGGCACCAGGGTGGCTGCCAGCTCCATCAGCGCCGGGTTGTGCCCGACAATGGCCAGGGTTTGCGACTGATCGTCGCAGTTCTGCAGCCACTGTAATAGACGCCGGTAATCAAAGGTATAGAGTTCCGGGTTGGTGTAAATCTGCGCTTCAGAAATCGAGGAAGGCAGGATGCCTTTCAACGTTTGTTGGGCGCGCAGGGCAGGGCTTGCGTGAATCTCTCCTGCCATGGCCCCGTAACGCAGCAGTGCCCGCCCCAGCGGTGCCAGCTGCTGCTCGCCTCGTGGGTTAAGCGGGCGGTCCTTGTCGCTGAGGTTGTCGTTATCCCAGCTGGATTTGGCATGGCGGATGAGAAAAAGGTGTTTCACGGTGAACTCTCCCCGGCACGGCTGACATGAAACTTTAGTCTGACACAAGCTCAAGTCGTTTACATGACGGCCGATACCCGAACTACCTGAAAGGCTTGATACAAATGGCCTGGCAATAAAGTCGACATGTTTGTACCTACTAATTCGAAATAAAGTAAGCGAACATTACCCGGAGATATAAGCCAAATCCGGATGGCCAAAAAACGATTTCAATAGTCGTGGCAATTTTTGCAAACGTCGAAGCTGCCGGTAAACAG
>NZ_LOCO01000049.1:0-3436 GCF_001574445.1 Marinobacter excellens LAMA 842 | reverse complement strand
TGAATATTGGCGTTAGGTGCAAAGCATGAGGTTTGCAGGGGCGGTGTTTTCGAGCTGGCTTTTTGTGACATTTGTGTACATTGCTAGTTTGTACATCGACGGACCGCCACTGGTTACGGATTACCTTAAACAAGCCGCAGTATTCTGGATGATGGTTGGGCTATTCTCAGCAATCTACTTTGGAGTAATGGGGCTTCCGATTCTCTACTTTTTTTCTAGACGGAAGAGAGTATCTCGGTTCGAGTTTGTTTTGGCTGGCTTGGTCGCCAGCATCCCAATGTTTGTCTTTTGCACAGTTATGGGAGAGCTTTGGTGGGTGGTGGCTACAGTGGTTGCAGGTGCTGGAGCGGGATGGGTTTTTACGATGGTTCTTCCGAGCCAGCCAGCCACCTAACAATTAGCTCCACCGGACAAATTTCCGCTGTCACCTTTTGTGCATAAGGCCGCACAAAAGCCGCCATCGAAAATTTACCCGGTGAGCATGGCGTTATGACGCCCAATCATGTAAGAGAACGAAAAGGAGAAATGAATAGTGGCTAACTTGCCTTATGTGACTGCCCCAGGAAATGTGACAAAAGCGCTAAACGGAATTGCTGAGGCCGCAACACCTGATCGAATTAGCCAAGACTTCGTCAAGGAGATCTTGAAGATTCCTAGTGGTTCCGGGAATCAAATGGCTGCATATCTGAAGAAAGTAGGCATGGCTGGCGCCGACGGGACACCAACGGCAATCTACCGAAAATTCAGAAACCCAGCCACACGCGGTGAAGCGGCTGCAGCAATGCTTAAGCACGGTTACGCCGAGCTTTATCGGCGAAACGAGTATGTTCATGAACTGAGCGAAGCAAAACTCAAAGGATTGATTATTGAGGTGACGGGTCAAGAACATGACTCCTCAACTGTCACGTATACAGCAAGCTGCATAAAGAACATAAAATCCTTTGCTGACTTCTCATCTTCCGAGGCGAGTGAAGAGGCTGTACAGGTGAATGACTTAGAATCGCAGAATGGTCAGCCAGCAGCAAGCTACCAAGTTCAGCTGCCTCCCTCCAATAACCAAGGCATTGGTTTGAATCTTGGTTATACGATAAATCTAAACCTTCCTGCGACCTCAGATATTGCTGTTTTCAATGCAATTTTCAAGAGTCTCAAAGAGAATCTACTGAGTGATAGTAATGAATAAGAAGGCCCTCAATCATATCAGGGCCTTCGGAATGACTGGCTGCCTGATTTCAGATGAGATACGGAATATCGAGAACGAATATAATATCGAACTCGGACACCACGCCCGAGAGTCAACTGTCGACGAAGCTCGTTTTTACCCCCAGTTTGAGCAGGCAGTTCGTGCTGAAGCAGCAAATATGTCGCAGCACTATGAGTTGTTTTACTGCCTAGAAACATCTATCAGAAAATTGCTTGTTGATGTTCTATTTGACGCGGAAGGCTCAAACTGGTGGAACTCTGAAAGAATAGCGCAAAGAATTAGAGATGATGTCAAAAATCGCGCTCAAAAAGAAGTCGATAGTGGAATTAGCCGGCGATCAGACAACGAAATTGACTATACAACGTTCGGCGAGCTGTCCGTGATTATCACTGGAAACTGGGACATATTTGGAACAATATTTAACAGCCGCAGAGCAGTCGAGAGGGTGATGGGAAGTCTGAATCTGCTGCGTGGTCCTATTGCTCATTGTTGCCCCATCACGGAGGATGAAGTGGACCGTCTCCATCTAACTGTTAAAGATTGGTTTCGAACGATGGCGTAAAAGTCATAACAAACGCGTGAATCGGGACGCTCGCAAGCTCGCGCCCATTACGCGGGCGTTATAGGCCTGGTCGATTTCTGTGCAGAGCCTAGTCCAATGTGGGTTGGGCTAATTCATACCTTTCGGGAGGGTGTGGCTATGGTAGAAATGATCTTGGAATCAACGATCAAATGCCCAAACTGTGGCCATCAGAAATCGGAAACCATGCCTACCGACTCATGCCAGTATTTTTACGAGTGTGAGTCTTGCCATGTTTTACTGAAGCCCAAGCATGGCGACTGCTGTGTCTTTTGTTCATTCGGCACAGTGCCGTGCCCACCAATTCAACGAGGGTCAGGGTGTCGTGCTCCTGGCCTATAACAAGTCCCGTAAGGCGGAGGCGTGAGACGCGCAGCTTCCTTTTTAATTGGAATTCCGTATGAGGCATGCTGAAAGGCACAGGACAGAACGGATTGGCTGGCTCCGTGCTGCGGTTCTGGGTGCAAATGACGGCATTGTATCTACCGCTAGTCTGGTTCTGGGAGTGGCGGCGGCAGGGGCGGACTCCAAGGCTGTCTTGGTTGCTGGTGTTGCCGGTCTTGTTGCAGGCGCTATGTCGATGGCAGCGGGTGAGTATGTGTCAGTCAGCTCTCAATCTGATACCGAGCGGGCGGATCTTGCCAGAGAGAGTGGAGAGCTCGTTAGCGAGCCCGAACAAGAACAAGCGGAATTGGCTGAGATCTACGTAAGGCGAGGGTTGGACCCAGAACTTGCAAGCACAGTAGCAATTCAACTCATGAAGCACGATGCGCTTGGGGCGCATGCCCGCGATGAACTTGGTATTTCGGAGGTATCGACGGCTCGCCCGATTCAGGCCGCGTTTGCGTCGGCAGGTACATTCTCGGTTGGCGCGGCACTTCCTCTGCTCATCGTCTTGTTGTTGCCGAGTCACCTACTTATGTGGGCTGTTCCAAGCAGCTCTCTCTTGTTCCTTGCCTTGCTGGGCTCACTAGCAGCGAGAACGGGGGGCGCTCCCGTTCTTGTAGCTGCCTCTCGGGTAACTTTTTGGGGCGCCCTGGCAATGGCCCTGACTGCGGGGATCGGTGCCCTTTTTGGGGTGACCATTTGATTTGCCGACCGTGCATTGTCTCGCCTAACAAGGCGCTGCTGCCGGACATATTTTCCGCTGCACTCCAAATTTGCCGCAGAGCGCGGCGTTAGGCAATCGTCACGATGAAATGGATCGCAATTCTGTTGCTGGTTACCCCCGGCATTGTAGTGGCAGAAACTGAGCTAGAGTTTCACCTGTGTTCGGCCTACGTGGAGCAGTCGGCAGTAGGGGCACAGACCGAAAGTGGGTGGCCGGTTCGCGTAAAGTTGACGCAACAGGGAGCCACAAGTTTTGAGAGGTTCACTGAAGCAAACATTGGCAGAATGAGCCGCCTTGTTGTCGGTGATCGGGAGTTCTTTAGGGCGACAATGTGGGTGCCAATTTCTAGTGGGAGCATATATGGGGCATTCAGTTCCCAAGAAGCTGCCATAGCCTGGCAGCGAACTCTGGCAGGCAAACTACCGGCAGCTCCGTGCGGTGCGGGAGACTGAGAAATGCCTAACCAATCATTCAAGTTCGTTCCCGGCCTGGCGGCCGTCCACCGGACGCCCTGGTCGGGCGCCGCTTAATTTTGGCGTTA
>NZ_LOCO01000048.1:0-3491 GCF_001574445.1 Marinobacter excellens LAMA 842 | reverse complement strand
GCCGGACGATTTTGATGGAGCTTCAGGCAGTCTGCTGGGGTGGCAGCTTTGCCGTGGAATTAGTGGCAGCTTTCGCGTGGAATGGGTGGCAGACTTCGTCTGGAATCAGTGGCAACCTTGGTCTGGAATACGCAGCTACGGGGGCGGGATATGGAAAGTTTCAGTTCAGGTATCCGAGTCACGCGACGGGTTGGCTAATACAAGCATGTACGCAAGTAGGTGCCCTATTTGTCCGGCTCAATCGAGATATGCCGGTCCGGCGGCGGCAGGTTCGGTAGCATGGTCTCCACATCAACTGTGTAAGTAGAAAAGAACGCTTCCGCCGCTTCAATCAGAGCTGTCTCGGTTTTGAGGATACCGAGATAGACGGGCCATTCGGCGACGATCAGTTCGGTGCTGTACCGGTGCGGATCGATGTCCAGCAACTGTGCCATAAACCGGAATTCCAACTCGTTCATGACGATGTAATCGCACCGTTTGTGCAGAAACATGTCCAGCATCTGCTGGGCATTGTAGGCGTCATGGCGGCTCAGGTTGGTACCGACCCGCCGCTCGAGTTGATCGCTGTAAATAAACCATCGGCGCAGGCAGATGCTGCCCTGAAGGTCATCGAAGGAGCCCGGCTGTCGGCCAGGTTGCGCGAACACACGGTCACGCCAGGTTAATACCGGCCCGACAGCGTGCATCTGGTCCGGCAGTGGCATCCACCGCGGGGTGGCGAAAACTGCATTTGCTCGCCCTTCTTCCAGCGCCCAGACCTGGCGGTTACGCGGCATCGGGTGGAACGCGACGGCGATACCGGCCTCCAGGCCAAAATTATTGATCACCTCGACCAAAATGCCCTTGTCCAGATTGTCACCGTAGTAAAACGGCAGAAAACCCTCGTCTGACCCCATAACCTGCAGTGTCTGGGTCAAAGCTGGAAGGGCCCAGAATAATGCGACGATAAGCAGGGTTATTCTCATTTCAGGCTCCGTCGACTGATCGATTCAGACAGGCAATCCGCAGCCCTCAGGCACTTGCTGGCCATTTTATAGTTGAAAGACCGAGCCAACCCGCCGATAACCGAGCTTCTCATAGTAGGCATCCTCATCTGAGAGCACATAAACAGGCTGGCTCGGATATTTATGCTTAATTTTTGCCAGCAGCTGTGAGCCATAGCCATGCCTCCTGTAATGTGGAGCAACATACAATTCACTAATGTAGATGCCAAAGCCATCCACCAAGGCACGGAGATAGCCGCAGATAGTGCCTGTGCTTTCGCACACAAAGGTTTCACTTTCGAGCAATACCTGCTTGAACGTATCAATTGCATCGTCACTCAAAAACGAACTCCAGTCAGGCTCCTTACCTAAGAGCGCTATTAGCTCACCTTCGTGCTCTTTCTTGTAGTTTAGGACGCGGGCCATAGATATACCCCTTATTCGCGAACGCCCGGCTTGCGCGCCGGTTTGGAGCCGTTGAAGGCAAACTTCATATCGATCCGCTGGATCCGTCGCCCTGTCCGGATGGCTGACTGGCGGCAGTGCCGCGGAAGGTGCCGAGCGGTGCGAACTGATGCGCTTAGTTATGCGGTTTTATCACAGGATTCGACTGAAATATCAAAGTGCAGGACCTCTTCTCGCAGCCCAAGCTTGGTATATAGCGCGATTGCCGGTTCGTCCTCGATGCCGGTATCAGCCTGAACGAAAATCACATAGGCCCCTCGATCAGCCGCTATTAATTTTAGCTTCTCGATCAGAGCCGTAGCTATTCCCTTTCTCCGGTGCTCGGATGACACTGCAAGGTCGTATATATAAATCTCACTGCGCTCTTGCTCGAATTTCTTCAGCTCATACGCAGCTAGTCCACCGACAACATCCATGCCTTCTAGCGCTGCCAGGGCAATAAAGGAATCACCGCTGAGCAAAGCTTTCAGATAGTCTGCACTTGGGCGCTTTCCAGTATAGGTGGGCATGTCCTTAAACGCTTCGCCGAAGCATGTCGACAAGGCTATCATCAGGCCGCAGTCATTCGGTGTAAGTTGGCGAATTTCTACTGGCATCTACAGCTCCTAAACTGCATAACGCCGTGGTTTAACGGCGCCCATGCAGTGCAGCGAAATGGGCGTCAGGTTCAGGGCCGGAGGCATGGAACGAACTACAACAATTTGTTAAGTGATTCCAAGCTATCAGGCCCACCATCGAACCGAATGCACTCGGCAGATTCTTCCTCCCAAAGGGCCGCGGATGTTGTGTGGAGGTGAACAGAAACCCTTGAAGTGGCCAATCCATCAAGCAAACCGGCTGGCACCCAAACCATGTCGGTGCTCCTCAGAATATTAGGAACCGGACTCCCACACACTGAACAAAAGTCACTCCGATAACCGCTTGGCTTTTGATAAGACCTGATTTCATTTTCACCAGACACCCAACGAAAACTGTTGCCCGGCACAAAAGTAGCAGCACTAGCGGCCGCCCCGGTGGCTTTTCGGCACAGCGAACAATGACATTGATAGAGGTTTGGTATCTCCCCATCAATTTCGAACTGCACGTTTCCGCAGAGACACTCACCTTGCATCGATCAACCCTTTGATATTTAGCGCCACGCTTAACCGAAAATATGGACGCGCAGCGGATTATTGATCCGACGGCAGAACATTTTTACAAGTGATACCCCATGATCAGTTCAGGGTGACCAGTATGCTCGTCGATTTGCTCATCAAGGGAAATAAACCCATGTTTTTCATAGAACTTGATACCAGGAACATTCTCTTTGTAAACGGAGAGCTGCAAGCTTTCTCGCCTATTTTTAGCGTCATCAAGCAAGGCTGTTCCCATTCCCTTGCCCTGTGATTCCGGAGCCACAAAGATCGCAGCCAGAGTGTTTCCGCACAGGCTATAAAATCCGTTAATTTTTTCCTCATACTCCAGTACAAATGTCTCCGATGCAGGAATGTATACATCCCGCATCTCGCTGACCTTTGACTCCCAAAAATGAGGTTCGATGAAGTTATGCGCTTCAATCGACGCAGTAAGCCAAATCGCTAAGACTTGATCAATATCGGCTTGCCTATACTCGCGAATCATCTGACTATTTCCTATTACTCATCCGTCCATTTCGCTGCAAATACTTCATCACGATCTCTGAGCACCTATCCAACTTCCTGTATTAGCCCTGTTTCCTCATACAGCTCACGCTTCGCAGCATCGACATAGCTTTCACCAGGCAACAGCTCTCCTCCCACTGTTGCCCAAAACGGTGACTGGTGCTCGTCATTGTATAAAAACAGCAATAACCGTCCTGATTCGTCAACGATTATGAGCCGTGATGATTTTCTTGTTTCCATTGTCTAAAACTCCATGACCGCTTCGAACGCTTAACGCCCCGGCTTTGCGGAATGGCGGTCGAGTAGGCCCTGGGAACCACCCCCAAAGCCTCTCACAGAACCGTACGTGAACCTCTCGATTCATACGGCTCTTGTTATCCAACCACTGCCCTTGATCCTGCCC
>NZ_LOCO01000047.1:0-3543 GCF_001574445.1 Marinobacter excellens LAMA 842 | reverse complement strand
GGGAGACTGAGAAATGCCTAACCAATCATTCAAGTTCGTTCCCGGCCTGGCGGCCGTCCACCGGACGCCCTGGTCGGGCGCCGCTTAATTTTGGCGTTATCACACAGGGAGGTGAGTCAATGATTCAATCTGGTAGCTGCCTTTGCGGTGGCGTCCAATATGAAGTAGCGGGTGACCTTAGCGACGTTTACAACTGCCATTGCTCCATGTGCCGCAAGCTTCATGCAGCGGCTTTCCGAACCTGTGCAAAGGTACGGGTCGATGACTGGCGGACTGTCAGAGGCCAGGAGCTGCTCAAAACCTACGAGTCCTCGCCGGGAGAGTTCAAGGTTTTTTGCGCAAACTGCGGTTCAAGCATTCATACAAAGTTCGATTCAAAACCGGAAGTCTATGCTCTTCCATTGGGCACCCTCGACACCGATCCAGGTGTACGCGCAGACCGCCATGTTTTCGTGGGCAGTAAAGCTCCGTGGTTCGAGATTACCGACGATTTGCCTCAATTTATTGAGAATGACTGAGGCAGTGATAACAAGCCGCGTAAGGCGGACGTCCCTGTCGGGCCGCCGCTTCGCTCAGCGTTATGTGTACAAAGATTCCACCTCGGAGATAGTGAATGGAAGATGATTTTGAAGTCGAAATGAGCCCACTTTGCCAGGAACTGACAACTGACGGGAAAACCGTCAAAGTGGAAATCTACCGTGGTGATACTGGTGGCTGGATTCTCGAAGTGGTGGATGAATTCAATAACTCCACAGTATGGGATGACGAGTTTGATACCGATGCGGCAGCACTGGATGAGGCCAAAGCGACTATCAGGGATGAAGGCATCGATTCTTTAATCGGCATCGACTCCTGAAACCCCGTGAATCAACCACATAACCAGGCGGTCAACCGGACGCCAAAAGCGTACCGCTTTTGGTTCCCTTCGCTGACGCTCCGGCGCCGGTTACCTCAGCGTTAAAGCATTAAAACCGAGGCATGGCAGCCGTTACCCATCCGTGTCAAAATTGACGAATAAACGAATGAGAGGTTTCGCCCATGGATCTCCAGAGAATTGAAGACGAGGCGCTCCACCTCCCCAAAGAGGAGCGAGCTCAACTGATCCAGCGACTGGTCTTGAGTCTGGAATCGCCATCAAGGGAAGAGCTCAGATCTGACTGGTTGCTTGAGGCACGACGTAGAGCGCAGGAGCTTGATGATGGTTCAGTTCAGGCTGTGCCCAGTGAGGATGTAATGAGAAAGGCTAGAGCCCTGATCAAATGATCTATACGTTTCACCCGGCAGCGGAAGCCGAGTTTCTGGAATCAGTCGGTTACTACGAATTGGAGGTTCCAGGATTGGGTGGTGCCTTCAAAGAGGAATTTGAGGCTTTGGCCGAATTGATCGGCGACTCACCAAAAGGCTGGCAGACTGAACTAGAGCCAGATATTCGCAGAGCTCCCCTTCATCGATTTCCGCTATCCATAATTTATCGAGAACAGCCAAGCGGCTTTCAGGTTCTGGCTGTTGCGCATGACCGGCGGCGTCCCTACTACTGGCTAAGCAGGCTTTAACAATCGGCTGCACAGCGACCGCTTTTCCGCCGCTTCGCGGCTCCAAACCGGCGCGTGAGCCGGGCGTTAGGAGATAAGGATGCCCGTAAAAATTGAGGTGGCCGAGACCACTAAACAGTTTGATGCAGGTAGCCGGTTGATTCGTGCGTATGCCGATTTTCTGGGGCTGGATCTGGAGTTTCAGGGTTTTTCCAGTGAGTTGGCATCGCTGCCAAAAATGTATGGTCCACCCAAAGGCGCGCTACTGCTGGCCACGTTGGAAGGTATTCATGTTGGTGCTGTCGGTCTCAGAGAGTTCGAGCCGGGCGTTGCTGAGATGAAGCGGATGTATGTTCTACCAGACTATCATGGCATGGGTGTTGGAAAAGCTCTGACTGAAGCTTTCCTCGGTCAGGCAAGAGAAATGGGCTATGGTTCAGCGCGGCTGGACAGTATTCGGGAGCTTGATAAGGCTTTGCGGTTGTACCAAGATTTTGGCTTTAGGGAAATCGAGCCTTACCGGTTCAATCCCCACCCGGAAGCGGTGTTCATGGAGTATAAAATCTCCTAACAATCGCAGGCACGGCGACGTCTTTTCCATTGCGGCTTCGCCTCCATTCCAAAGCCGCGCATGCTGCGGGCGTTAATGGCCCAGGCCGTCTTCATTTTTGGCGGGCTCAGTGCAAGGGCCTTGGCATCGGACTTGGCTGCAAGGCCGCCCGTGTTGGTGATGGCCAAGGCCGGAAAAGTTGCTGTCGGGGTTGGTTGCCAAAGTCACCCGCAGCATGGTTATTCATGGCGTGCCCTAGTCGCGGGGCCGTCCAGTTCAAACAGTAATCGGGTTGGTGCGGTTTGCGTTCTGGTTCCTTTCGCCATCCGTCTGGTTGGTGCAAGCTGTTCGGGAGAGGGCATGCAGCGCTGGGTGCCAAGGGAGACCTTGGTGGTGACCGGCCACTAACCAGGCGGTCAACCGGACGCCAAAAGCTTACAGCTTTTGGTTCCCTCCGCTGCGCTCCGGCGCCGGTTACCTCAGCGTTATACAAATTATGGAAACTGACGAGCAAGCCAAAGATCGCCAAAGGCTGGAGCGCTACATTGCTCGAAAAGCTCTGGCCAGTGTGATGAGCAATACCAAGTGGGAGAAATTGCGGGCGTTGATGATCGAAGAGTCCGATAGAAGGCCCGTTTGGCGTGTACGCTGTCTACGGGACACCAGGGAGGTTGAGCCACCATGGGACGGTGATTGGTACTACCACCTGCCGGAGTTTAAGCATATTGAGTGGCTAGAAATATCCCCGATCCAGAAAGAGCGCAAGGGGTACCTGCTGCCTGATAAAGTTACTGATAATACTGATTATTTTGTAGGTCTACTAAAAAGCAACAACATACCTTTCAGTATAGAGGGTGAGTCACTGCGGATCTGGGGCTACCTAAGGCCGGGCCAAGCGGTGGAATTTTTATAACCAGTGCAGGCACGGCGACGCCCTTTACATTGCGCCTTCGGCTTCATTTCAAGGGCGCGCATGCTGCAAGCGTTATGCATCATGAAGAAGCTGTTGCTGTCCCTAGAATCGGTCATGCTGCTTGGCCCACTCACTGCGGTGCTGTGCTACACTGCGTAAACCGCTGAAGGTTGCCACCCATTCCATGTGAAGCCTGCCACCCGGACCGGAGCAAGGCTGCCACCCATCGGAGCGTAGCGACGCGGGGTTTCTCTTCTTACTCCGAAGTCTTGGTGGCCGTCAACTTTGCCTGCTGTTTTCGCATGGACTCGCCCCGGAGATTGATCTTGTAAGCGTTGTGAACGAGCCGGTCCAGAATGGCGTCTGCCAGAGTGGCGTCACCGATTACGCCATGCCATTCCTCGATGGGTAATTGGCTAGTGGCGATGGTGGAGCGCCGGCCATGTCGATCTTCCAGCACCTCCAGCAAGTCTCGCCGATTCTCGGCGCTCAGTTTCATCAGCCCCCAGTCATCCAGGATCAGCACGTCGACCTTGGCCAGATTCGTC
>NZ_LOCO01000046.1:0-4890 GCF_001574445.1 Marinobacter excellens LAMA 842 | reverse complement strand
CCGCCAGGATCCAGCGCTCGACGATCAATACACCGCCTTCTACCTTAGCCTTATCACGGGGCTTGCGAACTCTTGTCGGGACAACGGCCACGCCATAATGGGTGGCCATGTCCTGATAGGTTGGGTTGAGATCCGGCTCGTAGCGATGGGCCTTGCTGACGCCGGAGCGGAGGTTGTCCGGAACCACCAGTTCCGGCACTCCGCCCAGGAACTCGAAGGTCCGGATGTGGGAGCCGACCCAGTCCGGCAATGTCTGGCTCCAGGTGGCTTCGGCGTAGGTGTAATTGGATGCACCCATCACCGCGACAAAGACTTGTGCCTCGTGGATCTCTCCGGTGGTGCGGTCAATGACGGGCACGGTCTGGCCGGCATAGTCCACGAATAGCTTCTCACCGGCCCGATGGTCCTGGCGCATCACCAGGTCCAGCTTGCCCCGCCAGGCCCGGTAGTGCTCGCAGAACCAGCTGTACTGATAACCGTCCGGGTTGGCTTGCCGGTACTCCTGCCAGAGCAGGAACAGGGTGACGTTCTTGCCCGTGAGTTCGTCACGGATGTGTTGCCAGTCGGGTATACCTCTGGCCTGTGCTGGCAGGTCCGGTGGCGGCGGGAACAGCAACCGCTCCAGGTGGGCCTCATCCAGATCCGCTGGCAACGGCCAGCTCAGACCGGCCTCAACCGTGCGGCGCAGGTAGTCGCTTACGGTGGGGCGGCTAACGCCACAGGACGCCGCAATCTGGCGGTTGCTCAGCCCTCGCTCCCACTTGAGGCGAAGGACTTCTTTGATTTTACGCATGGATAACCTCTTCGCTGGCATCTGGCCCATCTCCGGATGAAAAGGGTCAGAGTACCGTTAAGTTATCCCGCGCCGGACGATTTTGATGGAGCTTCAGGCAGTCTGCTGGGGTGGCAGCTTTGCCGTGGAATTAGTGGCAGCTTTCGCGTGGAATGGGTGGCAGACTTCGTCTGGAATCAGTGGCAACCTTGGTCTGGAATACGCATCCAGGTGGCCGAGTTTCTCGGCGTTTCGATTATTGGCCCGGTACTCGGAGCCCACTGAGGGTCCTTGGTTTGCCGCTGAAAGCCTCTTCTTCAACGCATCAATTGGTTTATTTAATGGCTCAAACACTGCTTTATCATCACGCATCGAGACCTGCCTCCACCCCGAACCCCAACTCATCCAACAACGCCGCTGTTGCCGGCACAATCCGATTCTTCATCTCGAAAAGATCGAGCGATGAGAACTTGGCGAGAGGCTCAGTCCCCACGCCCCAGTGCCCCATGAAGACGTCGACCAGATAACCTGGAACCCCCTGGTCACGCAGGAAGCCTCTCAGGGTGTGCCGGTTGACGTTCAGGGGCCACGGAAACGTCCATTGAATTTCATCCGCCAATCGTTTTGGGGTCGCGAACTCTGACTGGAGTTTCGCATCAAGAAAAACGAAGAAGGTTTCAATGGGAGCTTCGACGCCTACCTCATTCAGGCGCAGCTTCATGTGCTGCCGGTGCGTCTCATAGCGGCGAAGCTGATCGATAACGACCTCCGGCAGGTAAACCAGGCGAGAGTGGCCGAGATTGTCATCCACTTTGTCAGCAATAATTACGAATCCCCGGCGCTCGTTGAACTCGTATGGATGGGCGATCGGATCGCGAACGGCCCGAAAACCGGTCGACCACATAACCTGCAGGATGGCGTACGCTGTAAACAGATTATGAAATCTTCGGATGTTGGCCCTGGAGTAGGCCGTTTTACGGTATTCGGCAATCTGCGCTCGCAGTCGGCTAACCACGTCTCGCATGACCTCCAGACGCACGCAAAATGGAGAACCCACTCTCGGCAAACCGAAATCGAGGTTGGCGGGAGCCATCGACGGCGACGAGAGCCCCAGGTTCACCAGCCAGGTATTCACGACATCGACATAATCCGCCGCCAACGTCTCAACCGCCCGGGTGTGGTAGTAGAGGTTTGCCGATTGCCCGGTGGGTAGCGTGCGCCCGGTCACCAGGCTCGCATCCACCGTATCCGTGGTTTGATGAATCAACCCCTCAAACACGCAGGTCTGAATTCGTTTCAGGGTAATCCTCGAACCAGTGCTCTTATTGAGTTTTTTGATCTCAATCGCAATCTCCTCAGCCACAGACTCAGTTGAAAGATTTTTCGCGAAAAGAATCCCGTCCTTCTTTCGAGCCCGCCTTGCAACCGGTTCTACCCGCGGCCTGAGTATTTGCCAAAAAACATCCGGAATCGGACCGATAAACAGCTTATTTGTGACCTCCATATGAGGCGCCCATTTTTTCGCTAATTTTCGACGCTCCGGAGGCTCCGCAACAAAGCCTGCCCAAGCTTGATCGTCTCTGACGAGGTAGATACATCCCGGTTTATTTGTTGTCACATTATCCGGTACTTGAGAGCGGTTCTGGACGACCACAGTTTCCGATATAGATTCCAGAGAGCGCCCGGTGAGGAGGATCAACAGGACATGTAGGCGCGTATTTTCAGAGCCCATCTTGTTCTCAAACAGGGCTTTCAAAACCAGCCCTCGCTCATAGTCGTTGAGGCTTTCCCAACGACCTGGTAGAAAACTGTTTGCACGCCGGTATGCTGCGCGCTTCGGTTGCTGTTTTCTGAGTCCGATGGAGGGGGTTTCACCACGCTCGGTATTCAGGGCGGCTCCGCGCTGTGAGATCAGAACGCTCTCATTCATCAATTCCTCTGGCGCATTGCCAGCGCGCCGGTACTGCGTATGCACACGCTCCGACTGCTTCGGCAGCGTAATGTGGACCGTACGCCCCTGAACACCTTCCACCTCAGAATCAACATCGTTGTCCAAAGGGGTCCATTTACCGGTTTTCTGTATTTCCCGGCGTTGTGACTTTTGTTTGTCGGATTGGTAAGTAACGAATTTCCCTTCACCAAGATAAGATTTGAAAAATCCATGAAGTTCTTTGAGGTAACGTGTGTCCTGCCCTTCAAATTGCCGTTGATCCAGGTGCTCATTGACTCGGGCAAAGTGTCGCTCAAATTTTTCTATATCGTTTAGAGGCTTTGGCACTTTCACCAAAGCTGAGTCCGATAGGAACCTTAACGCCCGCCAAGCATCAGCAAGCCGCCGGTCAAACCCCTCCTTTTCGGAAGGAACTAATTCTTTTCGCCAAACGGCGGCAGTGTTAATGACATACGCTGAAACCTGCAGTCTAATTTCAGAGCACTCCGGTTTCCTCGCGAGTTTGTACAGCCCCGCATGCTGCGGAGATTCACCGACAATTCCCCGGGGTCCCCGGCGGTTGGGGGCAAGTTCCTCATACTTCGTTTCTACTGAACCGCAACCCAACCATTCCAGAAATGCGTCCGCACCGTCGATCGGCTGCGAAATTTCTTCAAATGCCTTCACCAAGCGTGGTAGCAGACTTACGATGCTATCCATCCCGAGCCAGTCTGATCGAGGCTGCACAAGTTCGATCAGGAGAGCCTCGGGGTTATTGGGGTCAAATTTCAATGCCATCACGCGACCTCCGCGTCGTTGAGGGGAAGACGCATCTGAGCCTTCGCCGTTAGATAACCCGTGAGATATTTCTCCAGGTTCTTGAGGTGCCGCCGCTCGGCTTTGCTGTCAGGGTTACCGTCGTCACACTGTTGAGATGTGTCCTGAACTTTGTGGAGCAGACTTTCAGCGTTGGGTGAGAACGGCGCTAACTGTCCGATGGTGTCGAGTGACAACGCCGAAATAGCGGCCCAGGCATTCTTCGGATTGGAAAACTGTTTGAGGAGACTGTCGCTATGGAGATCATTCAGCCACTCGATACAAGAAGCGGTGAGCGTCGCGCAGAGCTGTAGACGTAACCCCGACTCTCTTTCTTCAGCAGCCTGTTGCCACATAACCGTGAAATGAGCTTTGACCGCGTCGAGGATTTTCGATGCTGGGGCATCGTCAGCTACATCATCGGGTTGCACAGTTCCATCGTTATCCTGTCCCAACAGTTCTACCTGGCGTAGGGCATCGCTCAGGTAGTCAGGGACAGCTGGCGACGAGCTCTGGAGGCCTGGCTGTTCAGAGCCGGAGGCTAGTAGGTGTTCAAAAATTGAGCGGGTGCGGGGGTCCAGAAATACAGGCTTGATATCGGCACTTGAGGTTCTAGCCCCCGCCTCAGCAACACCCGCTTCCAAGTCGGGGTGATCAACCTCACTCAGCGCGTCATGATGGTCAACTTCAGGCTCCTCGCTCTCGTCCGGCCGAAGTAAGTGCCGTGCCAGTCCGGGAACGAGAACCGGTTCCTCATCCTGGATTTTGAGCTTGCGGCTGATGCCGGCGAACTCCTCCAGCCCCACTCGAGTGTTGAGAGAAGGTGAGATCCAACGGCGCTCCTCATCCGAAAGACTGGCCCAGAGTCGAAGGAAAGCATTTTGCGAGCCCAGCCCGAAAAGCAACGCTGCCAGTAATCGCGAAACCTGCTGACTTTCAGCTTCTCGGTGCTTCCACACGAGAACCTGAACCTTGTTATCCGGAGCGAATACTTTCAGGAGTGCAGCTACGTGCGCGTTTCCGACGACACGGTAATCGCCATTCCTGGTCTTGCAAACCGAAACAGGATAGTGACTGGCCACAGCTAGAAGCGCGTCTTCAGTGAGGAGTTCTGGCCTACGTAGTCCAGAGTAGGAGCCGAGGATCACGTCCTCAACCTCGGTATCTAACCGTTCAAGTCTTAGTTGCGCAACGCGTAAAAATTTTAGGGTTCGCTTAGTTCCGGTCACGTTCTGCTCCTAACTGAATTCAATCGACATCAGGGGCGTTCGACGAGTTATGGTGATTTCTGGTGTATGGAAGCAGGTTGAAGGGGTGGCGTATCCTGTTGGTTGATCACCGCCAAGATCACAACCAACAGAGGAATGATACG
>NZ_LOCO01000045.1:0-5064 GCF_001574445.1 Marinobacter excellens LAMA 842 | reverse complement strand
CGGTGTCTGGTCACCGAGACCGAGGGGCCTTCCCTCATCTTGAGTACAGCAAGAAAGACTGAAGTCTTTCGTCATGACACACGAGCGCAGCGTAGTAGGCGTCCGGCGGACGGCCACCAGGCCGGTAGCGAACTTGAACGATTGGTTATGCATGCCCACCATACCGCTGCATCAACTCCAACACTAAAACCTCATCACTTGCACCGGAATGGTAAGCTGATGATAAAATCTGAAACAGCTCCAAAGACTCAGCCCGATCAAATATCGATGCTGCGTTACCCTCAAATAATCCGGGCAATGTATAGCTCGCCCCGCCTAGCCCCCATCCGGAACCCTCGGTAACCACAAATGGTTTATCGCTTTCGAGGCTGACTCCGAATACTTTAGGATACTGGCCGTGATGACCACCCTCCCAATCGCCGTCAATCCTCACGAGCTCAATATAATGTTCCATGGTCATCTAGTGCATAACGCCCGGCACACCGGACCAGCTGCGGTGTGCCAATATGTGGTAAGAGCGCAGCGACCACATATTGGTGCGCCGTAGCTGGCTCCGAGTGCTGCCGATTGTTATGTGCTACACCTTGCCAAACTTTAATTCGTTGTAAACGAGAGTGCAGCCTTTCATGTTTGGCACACCCATCTTAATGTCACCAGTAAAATTCAAACCCGTAAAACCTGAATCAGATTGCCTTTCAAGTAACCTAACGCAAGACTTAATTAAATATCGATCAGGAGTATACGTATTGTAGAAAGCAACTTTGCAAACCGATCGCTTTCTATCGTCTGTTTTCACTACTTCTTCACGACTGGACTCCACCACTATGATCTCAATTGGATCTAGCTCTACGCCTTCTGAAGCCAGCTCGTCAATTTTTGGGTTCAAAAAGCCAACAATGAACTTTTTTAGCAATTCTTCATCTGGCCTGAATCGGTCATCAGCTATTGGCATTACACACCTGCTCGTACCTTGCGATCACATAACGAGGCTGTAGAAAAACCCGATTCCGAGCCTTCCCCAGCACCTGGTTCCTAAAATTTTCTTAGCGGCCATCAGTTAGCCGATTATCATCGTTCCGATGTTCAGCCATGAGTTTCAGTCCTTTTGACGGTGTCAGTGCCGGTATAGCTGACATCCAGCAGACACATTTGTAACCGCCTGATCCCGACATCACGCTGCTAACCGCCCGTAATTCGCCAACTTCTCAATATTGTGCACCAGGCAGTATAGCTGCCATTGGCCTTGCACCTTCTTCTTGCCTCGCAAGCTGAAGCGATTCAGCCGTTTGTTCGTGCCGATGTTGCCGAACACCGGCTCCACCACCGACATTCGGTGGCTGTATATCTCTTTGCCCTGTTGGCTGTCGACCCGGTGCTTCATCCAGTCCGTGTAGTTCGGCAGACGCTTGTTCTCAATGGTGAACGACACCTGTCGGCCAGACCCATTTCGGTGGTTAGCGGATGCAGGGTTCTGCATGCATTGGTGCTTCTTGGGACAGTGGCGACATTGCAGCAATCGACCTTCGAAGTGAACTCGGACCTTGCCATTCTCGGCTTCCCTTTGACCCCAATAGGTAAGCTCTTCGTCAGTCGGGCAGACGCAGATCAGGTTCACGGGATCGAACTGGAATTCACTGGCCGGAATGATGTCTTTCCAACCCTTGTCCGGCAGGTTTTGATGCCGCTTGCCGTACTTGTCTTTCTGGTTTGTGAACTTCGGGTCCCGGCTGCGGAATTTGTTGTCCGGCACGTAGCCATTGATCTGCCGTTCGTGCAGGTACTTCATATTGGCTTCGTTGGCGAAGCCGGTGTCAGCGGTAACGATGGTGCCTTGCTGATAAATGCTGTCAGCGATACCCAGTTTCTTGAAACGGGCTTCGACGGTTTCCAGTACCGGTTGCAGGGTATGATGTTCCTGGCCTTCGCCAAAGGCCTGGGCGTCGATGATGATTTGGTGTTTCTTATCCACCGTGGCGACCCCATTGTAGCCCTGGATCGTGCCTTTGCTGGTGGTCATCTTGGCGCTTTCGTTATCGGTGACGTTGCTCTTCACTTCCTTGCTCCGTTTCCCCCGGCCCATCCGTGGGCGGCTCGTCTTTAGGAAACGATCAATCTTTTTAGCGGCCTCATCCAACGACAGAATGGTCTTCGCTCGGCGGATGTCGCGGTCCAGTTCGGCCTCGGTGTCTGCCTCGTCCCGCTCGTAATGCGCCCTGAGGTGATGACGGATCAGTCGTCGCAGTTTCTCCCGCTTCTCGCCCAGCTCTTTAAAGGTGCCGGACCATTCCTTGGCCGCGTTGGAGGACATTTTGCAGCCGTCGATGGCAAACAGCTCGTTACCCAACAGACCTTCTTCGTGGCACACCAGCAGAACTTGTTCGAACAGCGCTTCGATCTCATCGGCGTGGCTGCTGACAAACTTGGCCAGGGTGGTGAAATGCGGAACGGTATCGCAGGAGAGGGCTTTGAAGAGGATGTTGGTCTCGCAACACCACTGCATTTCGCGACTGGAGGTGATGCCCTTGGAGTAGGCAAACAGGATGATCTTCAGCAGGATGGCCGGATCGTAGGCCAGCCGGCCAGTGTCTTCGTTGCGGTACTTGGGATGAAACACCGCCAGGTCCAGCTTGTGCTCGATCAGGTAGTGCACCGCGTGTTCAAAGGTGCCGGGCTGGAGCTGTTCCTGGTAGTTGATGACGACCATGGTGTCCTGGTCGTAGTTGTAGTGCTTGAAGCGGGGCATCTGACCACTCCTTGTCCGTTTGCCTGATCCTATCAAAACACAGGGTGATTTCGGGGTTTTTCTACAGCCTCAACGCCAACAGCAGGGGCGCGACGTAAGGAGCGTCCCTTGCCTGTAATTGTTAAGGCCACCCTAAACTAGAGGTAGCTTTGAAGTTGTTCATAGTTCGGATGGTTTTTTAATTTGCCTACGTGCGTGGCTACCGAGTTTCCACTTTTGTTCTGAATATGGATATCCGCACCAGCCTCTAACAACTTGCTAATGATCAGTGCATTTTCCGGTTTGTTTCCGAGCGCTCTCTGAATGGGCGGATTCCCCCATTCATCCAGCAAGTTAACGGATGCGCCACAGAGAAGAAGACGGTCTACGACGGAAACAAGCTGATACTGTGCGGCTGCATGAATGGGCGCATAGCCGTTGTTGTCCTGCTCGTCGAGGTCAAAATTTCCTGATTCAATGAGTTCGATGGACAAATCAACATCTTTTCTGAAAATGGCGTTCAGTAGTTCATTTCTGCCATCTCTATCTCTACTCACGGTATCCCCCTGGAGCCTTAACGCTAATATTAAGCGGCGCCCGACTAGGGCGTCCGGTGGACGGCCGCCAGGCCGGGAACGAACTTGAATGACTGGTTATGTGCTACCCGAAGAAACAGCCATTCTCGTCGGCATTTACGATAGCAAAAAATTCCTCGATGGAGCGTGACTCAGGTTCTGGCGTGTAGGAGTGCCACTTTAAATCGCTACGCATCCAGTAGATTTTCCAGCGTTGAGATTTTTTGACGTAGGTAGCTTTTGCAACCGGCGACTCAATGATCGTGGCTGGCTCGCGGAAATGGGGGCGAATCTCGACAATCTGCACGCTTTGGCCAGAAACTCGAACGTCTAGATCTAACTTGGGCCGGATCTCGACTGGCGGCCTCCGGGCTTCAAGAAATTCTGAGGCGGCCCGCTCAATTTTCTTTGCTTCAAACTCACTGAATGCCATATGGATTCTCAATGGGAACGCCCACATAACGCTGAGCTTAGCGGCGCCCTTGCAATGGAGGCAATGAAGTGGACCCCGAAATTTGGACAGGTGCCTAAGCTCTGATTCATCATCTCCACAAGGAGGAGAATCATGAGCAAGAAACGCAAGCAATACAGCGCATCATTCAAGTCCAAAGTCGCCCTGGCCGCCCTCAAGGGTGACCAGACCACATCCGAAATTGCCGCCCGTTTCCAGATCCACCCGACCATGGTCAGCACCTGGAAGCGAGAGCTGCTAGAGAATGCCCCGGACCTCTTCGAAGGCAAGAAAAAGTCCGGCAAACAGTCCAACGAGCCCAGTTCTGACGAACTCTATCGCGAGATCGGCCGACTGACGGTTGAACGCGATTTTTTGTCGCGCAAGCTCGATCAGTAAGCCGTCAACGCCGATTGGCGATGATCGAGCGTGGTCATCCCCAAATCAGCCTTGTACGCCAGTGCGAGCTGCTCAAACTGAGCCGCTCGTCGGTGTATTACGTCCCTCGTAAACAGTGTCAGGAGGATCTGGATCTGATGTACCTGATTGACCAGCAGCATCTGGAAACGCCGTACTATGGCTCTCGTAAGAGGCGTGTCCACCTGGAACGCCAAGGCCACCGGATAAACCGCAAGCGGGTTCAGCGCCTGATGCGCACCATGGGCATTCAGGCGGTGTATCCACGCCCCAGAACCAGCATTCCGGGCGACGGGCACAAGGTTTATCCGTACCTGCTCAAAGGGCTGAAAATTGACCGCCCCAACCAGGTGTGGGCAACAGATATCAGCTATATTCCGCTGGCCAGGGGCTTCATGTACCTGGTCGCCATCATCGACTGGTACAGCCGCAAAGTGTTGTCCTGGCGGGTCTCCAATACCATGGACACAGATTTCTGTATTGATGCCCTGGAGGAGGCCTTACAGCGCCATGGAACGCCAGAGATCTTCAACACCGATCAGGGTGTCCAGTTCACCAGTGAAGCCTTCACAAGCGTTCTCAAAGAACATAGCATCCGGATCAGCATGGACGGCAAGGGCTGCTACCATGACAACATCTTCGTGGAACGGCTCTGGCGCAGCGTCAAACACGAGTGCGTCTACCTCACTGCCTTTGAGGATGGCCGACACTTGAAGCAGGCGCTTCACCGGTACTTCCGGCATTACAATCAGACCCGGTACCACCAAACCCTTGATTACCAAACGCCCGATGAGGTGTACTACGGGCAACCCATATCTCTGGCAGCCTGAGCCAGGGAAACAACCGGATCATAGCTTAGGGACACCATCAGGTTGTCCAACTGAATGGGTCCACCTCAC
>NZ_LOCO01000044.1:0-6890 GCF_001574445.1 Marinobacter excellens LAMA 842 | reverse complement strand
GGACCGGTCTCGCTCAACCCTGGCAAATTGCAGGAAATTGAGCGTAATAAATTGGCCGCTTAAACGCGGTCATTTGGACAACTGGGTTGAAAATCGCCGCTCCTGGCAAAGCCACTGGGATAACCTGATCACCATCTTCGAGTACCCGCCGGCGATCCGGAAGGTGATCTATACCACCAATGCCATTGAGTCGCTGAACAGCGTGATCCGCAAAGCGACCAAGCGCCGGAAGCTGTTCCCAAGTGATGATTCGGCCCTGAAAGTGGCCTTCCTGGCGATCCAGCAGGCCTCAAAGAAATGGACCATGCCGATCCGTGATTGGAAGCCGGCATTGAATCGCTTTATTATCGAATTCGGTGACCGCCTGGACGGCCACCTGTAATGGGGTGGGCAGTTACACAGATTTATTTACAGGCTCCTTCACAACGAGTGTGCTCAAGGTGGCGCGATAACCGCGCCACCGTTATTCCGAGCCAATAAACTGAACAATAGCCATCTTTCTCTCGTGGTTCTTCAGCCAATCCCTGACTTCTACGGCCTTTGCGGTATCGCTTTCCCCAACCAGCCTCTTCAAACGGTCGACTTTTTTGCTCTCCATTTTTTCATCCCGCACCTTTCGCTGCCATTGGTCGGTAAAGACCTTGGGAAGTTTGTGTGCCAGCTCGAGGGATTTGAGCAACGTCCATTCGCTGCCATCCAGCCAGGCCTCATCACAGAAACCGCAAAGATCAATACGGTTCTTGTGCTCGCTGGATACCGAGTACTTGGTCATCAGCTTGCTGCACTTGGGGCAGGAGAGGGCGGTTTTAGCATCGTTCTCGACGGTTACATCTGCATCAAAGTGATCGCTCTGCTCGACGGGCTCATTTCTTTCCGCCCAGTCGCGGTAGTAGAGCAGTGACAGAGAGGCGCCGTCACAGCCTGGACAACCCATAACAGGGAGGCCATCCTCAATTTTGGTGGGTTTCAGGTCAGTGGTTCTGCATTTGGGGCATTTCATGGTCATTCCTTTTTTGATGAAAGCCAGTCTGAGAGGCTGCCAATGTTAATCTTGTCTCGCACCACGGCGGGGAAATATCACCCGATAAACCGCGCGCCATACCACCGAATCCAGGGGAGCATACCGCAACGCCTGAGCAACCGCGCCCCAGGCCGTCGCAGAGTCTCCTACTGATGCAAAATGACGGGCTTTCCGGCAATAGAAGCGTGCCAGACCCCAGCGGATGTCACCGGGTTCGAGCGTGCTTCCGTACTCCTCGATAAAATCACGAATGATCGCTTCGTTGGCAGCAAATCGGCGTTCTTTGTCGCTGGAAATTTGATCTGCCATCACCCGGTAATAGCCCCAATACTCGGGTACATAATGGAACGTAAACCGGGCTGAAAAACGCAGCCAGATGTCGTAATCGTCGGCAACGCCGTAACGGCCGGAAAACCCGCCCATGGTATCGAAACATTCCCGCCGCGCCATGACCGTGTTGATGCTCACGCTGTTGTCCACCAGCATCTGCCGGGCAATCCGCCCGGAGTAACGGCGCATATTCTTGCGGGACAACTCGCGGCCCTGTTCATCGATCATGATTTCATCACTGTGAAGCACGTCCACCTCCGGGTGAGCCCCCATCAGCGCCACTTGCCGCTCCAGCTTCTCTGGAACCCACAGGTCATCAGAATCGAGAAAACATATTAGCTCTCCCTGGGCGTACTGAAGCGCCAGATTCCGGGCAATGCTCTGGCCCTGGTTCTCCTGAAAATGGTAGTGGATGCGGTCATCATCCAGGTAACTGGCCAGACTCTCGCTGGTGCCATCCTGGGAGCCATCATCAACGATGATCAGCTCCCAGTGGGGATAAGACTGGGCCAACACAGACTCGACCGCTTGCGTGATGGTGCGCTTACGGTTGAAGGTGGGTGTGATGATGCTGACCAGAGGGGCTGACGCAGGCACAAGCTGTCCTTATTGGTGTCCATCGCGGGGCTGAGGTGCCGCAGGGGAGGCCGCGGAACTAAAGCGATGGGTCATGCTTGAGACTCTGCTGGAATTTGAACCAATAGATCAGTCACCCCGATATCCACCCCTGCCTGGAACAGCAACGTCGACACCTGCCCACGATGATGAGTTTGGTGGTTGAAGAAATGAAGCACCAGGCTCGAAAACCGCTTTTTTGCCGGAACCCCTTTGGTGTTGTGGTAGGTGAGAACTACATCCAGGTCTTCTTCGGTAAGCTGAGCTATCCAATCGATGATCTGTCGATCCAGCCAGATTCGATGCTCAGTTAAGCGCTCAATATCACCAAAGAGAACTTGGTCCAGGCTAGTCGGAGTATCAAGGCCCGTGACTCCTCGCAGCGATTCCTGGCACGACGGGTGGGTAGCAAAACGCTTGAGCCAGATGGTATCGCCAACGAGAATATGGTTCAGGGTGCCCAGGATCGAGCCAAAGAAAGCGCCGCGGTCTTTCGTTAATTCGTCGGCTGACAGCTTTCCCGCCGCCTCATAGACCTTTACGTTCATCCACTGATTGTATGCGGCGAGCAATTCAAAATGGTTTTTCACGTTAATTGGAATTCCGTTTCATTCAGAGTGCCAACTTTGCTGCATCAGGTTGCAACGCCCGTTATGACGAGTGGTCACTGCCACGCGCATTGGCAAGCGCCTTGAACTCGTTTTCCCGTCGCCGGTTTTGTGTTCGCAAGGTGGAGTGTGCCTACCGATGTGGGGAAGTGCAAAATGAATCTGATGGTTTGGTTCTGCATTGTTTAAAAGCTGCCTTCAACTTTATTAAGTATTGAGTCTCGACGGACGATGCCGAGCTGAAAGCGACTATCGTTAGCGTTAAAAGTGTTATCTCCGAGGAGGAAGTATTCTCCTTCTCTTGTTGTATATAGGTTTTTTGTATAATTTTTATTTTTCGCGATAGCCGATGCTGGCAAATAGTGCACCCCAGATTGAACAAGATTTTCCGGAAGTCTTACCATTTCGTCGTTGATATAGACTCCTTCCTTTTCTAGCCTTATTGTTTCGTTAGGAAGGCCAACAATTCTAAAAATCAATAAATTGAATTGCCGAGGGTTTTTTAATGCAACAACGTCCCAGCGTTTAGGTTCATAGCTAAACGAAGAAAGAATCCCAATCTCAATTTTTTGTCCGTCCTTTATCGTGGGTTCCATGGATGATCCGGTCTGAATGAACTCTCGCCCGGAGGTGGGCGCACTAAAAAGTACCATGATCATCAGAACTAAACTTACCCTCATTGATATTCCTTTGAGCAAATAACGATTGTCGTATGCCAGTCTGAGGAGTGGCCTCGCAGGCGCCAGTCTCCGTGCCTTCCGAGGTTACTGGCGCTTGAGCATTATTTAAAATGAAATTTAGATAACTAAAGATGGCTAGAGAAAATATCCTTAATTTTTTCCTTGCTCAAAAAATTGGATTCTATCTTGAATGTCTCATTATCATTGTTATTTTGGGTCATAAATACAGTAGACTTGTCTGGACCGATAAAGTAGAAAAAATCCTTATCGCTACCCGACCAGACTCCTGAATCCCTGTTTCTCATAAAAACATATCGAAATGAGTCAATGGCTCTGATATCACACCCAGCTTCATTTTTCCCTAAAACAGATCTAAAGAAGACTTCCGGGCTACAGCCACCTGTATTTATCTCTTTATCAAGGCTAAAACCAACGATATTCTTACCGGGCTCAACGCTGTACTTCGCGATTAAAATTTCGCTATCTGTTCCAAGGTATCCTATGAGTAGCGGGTTGTTCGGAACATAAAAATCAAGATTTCCATAAACCACGCGCAAACGACTTTCATCTGCGGTTAATGAGAAAGGAAAAAATAATATAAATAAAAAAATAAAAGCCTTTTTCATATTAAATACCCCACAATGCCGCGCGAATATGAGTTTTATAGTTTGCGGAAACCTGATCTCGACACATGTTGTAGAGCGAGGTATCTCCAGACATTATTCTCTGGCCAATCTTTACTATTTCTTTGATGATGTAATTAATGCTTGGGGTGTAAGTCGGTCTTGGTACTAAATCCATTGATGCAGTACATGACTGAGCTTCTGTGAGGGCTTCGTACATTACCTTTGCGGCGTGTTCGTTTACCGAGTGAGGCTGAGCTAAACCTTGCCAGAAAAAATTGATTACTGCAGCTACATATTCCCTGTCGTCTGATCTCATTCCCTTTTCCTTTTCGCAAATGACTCAATGGCATCATCCCGATGCCACGAAAATTCTATCAAGCCCGCTTAGTTAACTCCATAGATGAACCCTTAGCGGCGGCTGGGGGCAAACGGCACCGTCAACACAATCGCTTCACCTATCTCAGCAATTGCCGCATTCCGCTCTTCGAAGGAAGCCTCCGTCTGAGTCAGATACAGCGCCACAATGATAGGTTGGCGCTCAGGTGGCCAGATGACGGCCGTAATAGACCTCGACCCGAAACCTCCCGCCCCGGTTCGATCTGCGACAGTCCAGCCCTCTGGTACAGCAGCCCGAAAAAGCCCGTCCGCAACCTGGTTGCCCTCGAGCCAATCACGCAGTTGCTCTCTGGACGGTTCGGATAAGGCGTCACCCAACAGCAAGGTTTGAAGATTCCTGACCATCGCATTTGGCGTTGTGGTATCTCGGTTATCGCCTGGTAACGCTTCATTCAGTTCCGTTTCCCACCGGTCGAGACGCGTTACGTCGTCTCCCAAATGCCTCGCAAACGAGGTTACTGCTTCTGGCCCGCCCAATTCTCGTAAAACCAGATTTGCGGCCGTATTATCGCTCGTTGTCAGTGTGGCCTCGCAAAGATCAGACAGGGTCATCGCCTCACCATCAGCGTGCTTCTCTGTGATGGGGGAGTAGGTCACGAGATCGGATTCTGAAACATGCACCTTTCTGCCGAGGTTCACCTGTCCCCTATCGACCTGATGGAGCAGGGCGGCACAAGCCAGGGTTTTAAACGTGCTGGACATCGCAAACCGCTGATCAGCGTGATATTCCCACCTCTGGCCCGATTCCACGTCGTAAGCAGCAAAGCCAACATGGGCCTCCAGGTCGTCAGCGACTTTCTCGACAGTTTTAATCAGGGCGTTATGTTGGTCAGCAGCGGCAACTGAGGTGAACAGGGTAAGTAAAGTAGCTGCGATAAGCTTTTGAAATATCATCAACGGTTCAACCCTCATCATAGGCTATGTGTAGTGGTCAACGAATCCCGGGAAGTCCAGCATCCCGATGACCACATCGTTACACATTGATCGAGTACTTAAGGTCGCGAGCCTCATCTCCAGTCATACCACGAAAGCCCCAGCAGTGGGGCGGTTGTTCCTTGATCGTGATCTCAACATCCACGGGTGAGATGCCAATCACGGACTCAATCTTGCTGAAGAGCGCCTTGATCAGGGCTTTCTGGGTCTCGGGCGTTCGGCCCTGCATCATATTAATCTCGATGGCCGTGTAGGCGGGCGTCCGGCCCCCGGGGTAATAAAAGTCCTCGGGTTCCATGGGGATAAAACGATGAGCCCGCTTGTCTTCCGGCATACCGAGTACGGACTGCATACATCCGTGAATCACCTCGGAGAGCTGAGCCTTGATCGGATTAAGATGTTCTTTGATTCCATAGATGACTATCACGATGCCTCCTGCAATGTTTACGGATGTCCTTATCTCCCAAAACCAGTGGTAATGGGCGCACTACAACAATTTGTTGTGCAATGCCCAATCTTCGCATGTCATTCGATACACCCGCACCAGTCGGTTATGAAACTCTTGAAGCGCGTAGTCTCCGAACCCAACCTTCTCCGTTACCCTAACTGAGGCTGTATGCTCCGGCTCGATAATAACAATGACCGACTCACAGTGTTTTTTCCGGAAAGCATACCGGAGAACACCTTTGACAGCCTCTGTCGCATACCCATGATGCCAGAACCTGCGCGCCAGGCGATAACCCAGATTGATTTCTTCAACTTCGCCAACCAACTCCGGCCCAACGCCACAGAAGCCGATAAATTCGCCTGATTCTTTCTCATACAGAGCCCATGGCCCGATTCCATGAGAGGCGTAACACTCAAGGCACCAATCAACGAACTTTCGGGTAGCTTCTTCGTCGCAAACTCCACGAACGGAAAACTTCATGACTTCCGGATCACTGAGCATTGTGGTGAGCACCGGAATGTCTTGATGGGAGAGCTTTCTTACAACCAACCTCTCTGTTTCAAACAATGGCACTGATTTTTCCCTGTGCAGTCTCGTGGGGCCGGCGTTTGTTCTCGATGGGGGCAACTCGCACGTGATAAGTGGGAGAAACCAGCCCTTAATGCTCGAAAACCCGATCTCGATGAACATGGAGGCCCAATTTGCGCCGGAATGAGCGTAATCGAGCTTTTCATGGAATTGCCGTTACTTGCGAGCCAGATGCCGGATTCAGAAGGACATTTCTATTACGCTGATCCCTCTGGAGATGGATATGAGCGACGGCGGAAACTTGCCGAGGAGCTCTACCAATTGGGAGTATGGTAATGATTACATTGATGCTGCGCAAAGCTCTATATCCGGCGGCGTTGCTGCTGACTACGACCGTGCAAGCGTGGATCTTTTATATCTTCAGCCGGTTCATTGTTGCTGGGGAGGGTGTCGGGGTTTACGCAGTATTTTTGTACCTGATTGTTTTGGTTGTCAGTGCACTGTTATGGGCTGCGTCATATTACTATCAGCGGGGGAGGGCAAAGGCTGTGGTGTTTTGGGGCATCGCTTTGGCCCTGATGCCTATAATATTGGTTCAGTGCGTAAACCGCTGAAGGTTGCCACCCATTCCATGTGAAGCCTGCCACCCGGACCGGAGCAAGGCTGCCACCCATCGGAGCGTAGCGACGCGGGGTTTCTCTTCTT
>NZ_LOCO01000043.1:0-8512 GCF_001574445.1 Marinobacter excellens LAMA 842 | reverse complement strand
CGAGTCAGGGCGGCTGTCAGAGTGGTCTTACCATGGTCAACGTGACCAATGGTGCCCACGTTTACGTGCGGCTTGTTACGCTCAAACTTTGCTTTAGACATTCGACCAATCTCCCTAATCAACCAGGATCGTAACGTTGACCGGATAAAAATGGAGCTCATGACCGGAATTGAACCGGTGACCTCATCCTTACCAAGGATGCGCTCTACCGACTGAGCTACATGAGCATTGAAACCAAATTGGAGCGGGCAGTGGGAATCGAACCCACGTCATCAGCTTGGAAGGCTGAGGTAATAGCCACTATACGATGCCCGCGAGCAATTAGTGGTGGAGGGGGCAGGATTCGAACCTGCGAAGCTTTCGCGTCAGATTTACAGTCTGATCCCTTTGGCCACTCGGGAACCCCTCCCGTACAGATCTGCAACCGCAAACCTGCTCAAAACTTAAAGTGGAGCTGGCGGACGGAATCGAACCCCCGACCTGCTGATTACAAGTCAGCTGCTCTACCAACTGAGCTACGCCAGCTCACATTCGCCTGTTCAGCGAGGGCGGTATACTACGGATTTTTTTCTGGTGATGCAACACCTTCACAAGCGTAGATTTCAACGAAGTCGAAATTGCTGTGACTTTCCGCCTCAACCGCCTGAACCACCTCGGTTTCCCTTGCTGGCTCAACATCAAAAACGAGGGCGTATCCTATACGATTTCGGGGGAAGTTGACCAGCACTACATTGAGATTCTGTTGTTTTTTTTCCTCCAGCACAGACTCTGCTGCTACCCTCGACTCAAACAGGCCAAGCGAGATGGCGTTTCGGTACTCACCCTCTGTCACCACATAAGACTCCACGCCACGACTAAAGAGATCGCGAAACTGGGATAGCGCCACCTCCCTGGGCTGCGGAGGGATCATCACCCAATTTAGCGGCGGCAGCTCCCGCTCTCGCTCCTCAATGCGGAAATGCTCGCCAACCCGTTCTGCAAATGCAGTGGCGTCCTCGCGGGAGTCAAACCAACCGACCCTGACACACTCCGTGGGAGGTAGCGGAGCCTGCTCACTCGAATCGGACACTTTCAGACTTGCAACGCGAGGCAAAATACCACCGGCCGACGCCTCATAGGTGACCGGCGGAATCAAGCCGGGGGCGAACCAGACAGCCAGGTTGGCCAGCAACAACACCAGCGCAACCAGCCTCATGCCTGCGATTCCTGAAGATCGACGATTTCCAGCCCCTCCAGCACCAGACCAGGCCGATGCTCCGCCTTCAGACCCAACGACTGAAAACGACCCGCATCTCCGCCGGTTAAAACAACCCGTTCCAGCCCAAGACGACCAACATCACGATGCAGACGCTGAACGAGGCTCTCTGTCAGCCATGCGAGACCGTGGTTTGCGCACTCACCGGTGGATCGGCCCGGCGCAGCGTTGATCTGTTCGTCGTATTCGAATCCAATGCGGGCGGCATCCAGCTTGAGACTCCGTCGCATCATATGCAGCCCTGGCAGAATATACCCGCCCAGGTGCTGGCCCTGGCCGTCGACATAGTCAATGGTCACTGCACTGCCCGCATCCACGACGGCGAAACTGCGCCGGGCGCCCACCCAGGCGGCCAACATTGCATGCCATCGGTCGGCACCCATTTTGGCCACTTCCTGGTAGGAATTCCTGAGCCCGTCCCGGCTCACCTCCGCCCAGTGGTATCGAACCGGGGCAGAGGTAACGGTTGCCAAGCTCTCGTCCAGGCGCAGTCGGCTCTGTTCCGATGCGACTGTCGATACGGCAACACGATCTATCTTGCGGGCGTACGGTGTTAACTCAGCAAAAGTCACTGTTTCTTCCAGGGCTCCGCCACCGTCATGCACGACGACTCCATCGGCCATGAGGCGCCATTTTACCCGGGTGTTGCCACAGTCCAGCAAAAGAATCATGATCGCACCCGCAAGCTGATATCTCCGGCCCTGACGGGCACCAGCCCCTCAGGAGTATCAATCTGATAGTTGCCTGCGGTATCGATACCGGCACCCCTACCCTCAACGCCACCATCCCTGGCCACCAGATCTTTCCTGAAAAAGATATCCCGGGCCTGCCATTCATCCCTGAACGGGGCAAAGCCCTGACGTTCGAACTGCGCGATAATCTCTACTACCTCTGACACAATAGCGGCCGCCAGAGCATTTCGCGTCCAGACGACATCCGGCCATGCCTCGGCCAGGCTTATCCATGGCTGGTCGACCATCTCAGCCTGCTTCATATGCACGTTAATCCCAATACCTGCAATAACCTGCACTTCTCCGTCCTGAAGCTCTCCCTGAATCTCAACCAGTATCCCGCCGAACTTCCGGTCACCGTAGAACAGATCATTAGGCCACTTCAAACCGGCGTCCGCTGCCCCAAAGGTCGACAGGGCCCGGCTGACCGCCACCCCCAATACAAGGCTCATACCGTCGAGGGCAGAAAACCCGCCCCGAACACTCAACCCCAGGCTCAGATAAAGGTTTTCTCCCTGCGGACTCACCCATTGACGCCCCCGGCGGCCACGACCTGCAGTCTGACTGTCAGCCACCACCACCGGCATGCCTTTCAACCCCGAGGTCAACCGTCGCGCCACTTCCGCGTTGGTTGAGTCAACGGTATCCAGAACATCAAGGGCAATGACGTTATGCAGGCGCTCCGGCAGTGCTTTCCGAATGCGGTCACTTGCCAGGAGATCCAACGTGGAGATGAGCTGATACCCCTGCCCCCGGATGGTTCTGATTTCCACGCCTTCGGCTTGCGCCTTGCGAATCTGCTTCCAGACCGCGGTTCGGGAAATACCGAGTGTTTGCGCCAGCGATTCGCCGGAATGGATTCGACGATCTTCAAGAAGGGATAACAGCGAGCTGGATTTCATGAAACAACTTCCGGAGGCGACATGGAACAGCCCGGATTAAACAACAGGACAGCCGAAAACACAAAAAGGACAGTCGCCTTGACTGCCCGTTTGCCATAACCGGACCCCTGAATCGTCAGGGTATGGGGGTTGCGGTCAGGTTCGCACGGATATCTACGTTCTGGAATTTTGCTCCGTAGACAACCGTTTGACTGCCGCCGACAGGATGGATCAGATCGATGTTATTGATTGAGAGCTCCTTGAAACGGGTATCTGCCTTTACAGCAAAACCAAGGGGGCGGTTAGCAATGTCTCCCGGGCCCGGATTGGCTACATACCGGTACCCAGCCGCCGATCCTGGGCTCATGATTTTCTCATCGCCGCGGCTTCCCACTACACCCTGGGCGTCAGGCCCATCCTCTTTTTTGGTCACCCTGGTCTGGTAGACATCCACCGACAGATCGGTTCGAATCCCGAAGCGATTGTCTTCAACGCCATCACCGTCAAAGTCACCGCCATCACTGGTATAGATATCGTTAACCAACAACTTCATACCGGTGTTGTTTATTGGCCTTCCCTGACTATCCACGGCGCGATTACTCTCCCACATCAAGGCATTCTTCTTGTCGTCGCCCTCGGCTCGAGCCAGAACCTGCACCATGTCGATCGTCACACCCTCGTTGCCCCGAGTCTCCCACTGCCCGCCGGCGGCCACACAGGCCCCCTCAGAACTACCAGACCCCCCGACACAGATATCTCCGGCCCCTCCGGGCTTCACCAAAGCCGTGCTGCCGGTCTGATATTTTTGAATTCGTAACCGTCCCATACTGGCGCCGTGGTCCTTGGTGCCCACCCGCACATTGCCGATATCCATGGTGCTCCAGGACTCCCCGGTGCCAATGGCCAGCCCCTCTTCGGTCACATCCAGGGTCATATCCCGGACGTGACCGTCATAAGTCATTTCCGTCAGCCAAAGTCCCTTCTGGGCGATTTCGCCATTACCTTCATCATAGGGAGCCGCGATCACCGCTGCCTTACCATCCCGAATCTGGATGTCGGAATTGATTGTGAGCCCCTCTCCCGAGGCGCCGCCGGCACCCAGGGTTATATGCCCATCCAGTTCAAACTCATAGGCGGGGTAGAATCCCAGCGCCAACAGCAACTCGGTACCGCCCTGAAGCGGTGCGTCATCACTGCCAACTCTCAGCCCGTTGATACGATAACCCGCTTCCAGGCCTTCAAAGCCAATTCGCAGGCCATCGTAGAACCGTGTGCCATTACGTACTTCGTTACGCGTGACATTGACGGTGACATCCCCCGATCCCCAGGATTGCAGACCGCTGAAGATCACACGGTTGCCATCTTCCGTGTAGCTCAGATCAGCGAGGCGCAAACTCCACTCCGTTGCCATGCGCAGTCCCTGCGGGCCGGCGTCAGGGTGCCCTCCACCCTGGAGATACAACTCATTGCGATAGGTTCGACCGTTGAATATCTGGTCTTCCAGTAAAAACGACAGATTCAGCGAGCCAAAGCTTTGGCCGCTACTGCCCACCTCTATAGAGCCGATATTCAGATTACCCTGCAATCCACCAAGGGTCAGCGCAACCGCAGGTCGACCACGCCCGTCCTCTGAAACATCCAGGCGAAGGTCGTGTATGCGATAGTCACCGGTGATATCCCGCAAAGCCAGGCCGTTGCCATCATCCAGATAGATAAACGATGCCGTGTGGATGATGGTTTCATTATCCAGCCTTAACCCCTCACCCGACCGGCCACCGGCCCGAATGTCGGTCACGGAGGATAGCTCGTAGTGCCCCTGCAGCCCACCGTAGCTTGGCAAGGGCAGCCCCGTGGCAGAACTATAACTTTGGCCGTAATTGCCCGGTTCGTTGCTGTAGCGAATGGCACCAACGCTCCAGTTGCCAATCACCTCCGGGGAAACCAGCTGCAGCGTGTCCCCCACAACATCCAGCGTAACCCCAAGAGCCTGGACGTCCATGGTGATGTCATCCAGGAAAACGCTGTTGCCATTAGTCCGGTATCCCAATCGCCCACCCGTCATGGTGTAGGCGGTATCGAAGGTGTAACCACTGCCGCCCACAGCCCCACCTTGTCGAATACGCAGACTACCCTGCAGGGAGTGATCAAAGAATATCCCCCCCATACCCACACCGGGGGCTCCGGCCAGGCGTATATCTGAAAACTCGACTCTTCGATCCTCTACCAGATAATCGAGGTTCAATGATGCATCGGCCCCAATGTCAACCTTTACCCGATGGAACGCCCCCGCATTATCTCCCCTGGACGATCCAACGCGCATACCCTCAAGATGCACACCCTTGCCATCATCATAATAGGATAGGCGGTCGGCGGAGAGGTTCAACTCCATCTCCAATGTGATACCGCTCTGCCCCTGAATCTTTGATAGGGCGGTATCATCCAACCGCTCCATGGCAGCCACAGGGTTAACGAGCACGGGCACCATCGATACCAATAAAAGAGGAGCCGTGGAAAGACGAGCATCTGTCATGGCCATTAGGCTTTTCCTCATGGGTTTCCGTCCGGAAAGACCAGCAGGTTGCCCTGCATGATGACATCACCCTGCATCTGCACCGCAAAAATATCGGTCTGGATGAACCCCGGATCGGTCGGCCTGGCAGTACTGCTGGCTGCGACCTTGAAATGCACATCGGTAAACCGAACGGTATCTGGCAACCCCAGTTCAATCACATCCCGATCAAACAGCTCGCCGTCGCCGCCAAACCCGGAATCGATCTTTCTTACCCTTAGCGTTAACCCCTCGAACGCAAACAGCCCCCGAATTTCATCAAGAACCATCCAGCCACCGTCTTCTTTCAAGCGATAGGCAAACCGGGCACCGCATTTTTTGTCCGTTTCATCGCAACGGCCAAAGTAAGCATTCTCTACCGGCCCGCCCATTTCATTGATGCTGATGTCACCCGACAGATAAATTCCGCCCTGTCCCGCTACCTTCGACAAGGCCTCATCTTCCAGCGGCGCCATCTCGGCGCTGGCCGGCAAGGTGAGGACTGCCATCAGTGGCAGCGAGAGCACAGGAACTGCGTATGAAAAAGTCATGGCGCCAGATCCTTTGTCTGTATTTGCAAATGCTGTATCAGCATGCCCTCAACCCGTGCAGCGCCGAAATCACGGTCGCCAACGCTGAAGTTGCCGATCTGGAGGTTACTTCGATAGTCAGGGTTGCTGTAGTAATCCTGATAGAAATCCCAGGTTTGGGCATTACTCCCAGCCCTCAGTCCGTTTGCAGCAATTTGGCCGGCGCCCGGGGAGCGAATGGTTTCCACCTCCAGGATGAAATTTCCGCCGCCATCAACGTCGAAAAATACCGGCTGTAAACTGTTACCAATCGCCAGCTCCAAGGCAAAATCCGACATGGTAATCCGGGAACCACAAGCGGTGCCGTCTTGGGTACAGGCATTGATGGACACTTCGGGTGAATAGAAGTTGAGCTTGAACTGCCCCGCCATCTGGCTGCGCTGGTCATCACCCCACAAACGCAGATAACTCCCGTCAATAACAGCACTTCGGGCATGGATATTGAGATTCGCTGAACGGTCATCGCCAACGGCGACATTCATCTGCATACCGATATCTGCCCGCTCGCCAATCCAGTCAGCTGTGGCCGGTCGACTGGAACATTGGCCACTGCCGGCGGCGGCAGTGGCGCCCATGCAGTCGAACCCTTCAGCTCCCGGAATCTTGCTCGGCGCGGCCAGTTCAAGAACCGCCTTATCGGGAACACCAATGCCATTTCCGTCAACAATATCGATTCGCCAAGGATTAACCAGCCTGCCAAGATTCACCGGCGCCAGGTTTTCCCCGTAATTTGAATTGGCGCCTGCGATATACAGGTGATTGACCGTGATATCCACTTCCCGACCATCGGTGCTCTTGATACCGGATATACGGAAGATGCGAGCCTGGTTGCCGTCAGCGTCCGGCCGGTCAGTGCCGTGGGAAAAGGTAAAGTTATCGAATACCAGACCAATACCTGCGCCGTCTATCTCAGACATCTCCGACTCGGCGAGCCGCTCCAGCTCCGCCAGGGCGGAGGCCGGAGTAATAGCAACCAAAACAAGAAACACGCCAGCAAAGGCAGAGCCGAAGCCTGCCTTACAGGACAGCCTACGCCCGTTCATCAGAACAGCCCCCGGCCGCGGTCGATATACTCAGTACGATACCGGTCGGTCCCATTCAGGGCTTCGTTCAGGTTAACCTCGGTGGCACCGTTCGGAATATTAAAGAAGGCTCCTGAGGTCGCCCGGATAAAGTCCTCCACCGTCAGATCGCTTTTCTTAACGTCTTTCAGCCAATCCAGATCTTTGGTCTGGAATGAAATGAAGGCGCCATCCGCTGGCCCGGTTAACCTGCGCTCGCCGTTAACTTCCTCTACCTGACCAATTGGGAAGCTGTTGTACATGTCCAGATCAAAACAGGCGTCAATTCCCAACACTCTGCAGCCATCGGCATACACGTAGATATCACCGGAGCCGCAGCTAAAGAATGAACAATTGGGAACCTCTATCTCCGAGCTCGAACCCCAGCCAATCAGGTTTTTAACCGACCAGCGGGTGAAGCTGCCCGCGTTCTCCAGAACGAATTTTTCGCCGTTGGGGATACCGATGTACTCTGCTCTTATTGGGTCAAGCTCACCCACCCGAGGATCGTTATCATCGCCGTAGACCAGCTGCGCTTTGGTTGCCAGGGGACTTCCGCCTTCCAGAAGAGGGGTCAGCAAAACAATCAGTTGATCAAAGAAGTTACCGCTGGAACTGGCATCCCGCAGCCCTTCGCCCCGATCAATAATGTCCACATTCACATTACCCGTCAGGGTTTCGATCTTACCTGACAGCACTCCCATTGCATCACCAAAGCCAAGGCGAACACCAACCACTTCGTTGGTCGCCTCATCAAATGCAAACTCGAAAAAGGGGTTATCGATCATGAACGGAACGATTTCGTTCTCGTTATAAGAAGAGCCATCCGGACGATATTGTCTCGCCGCCTTGGGGTTACGTTGATAGTAGGCCTGGCTGTTGATATAGCCGAGCGCAAAATCCCTTATCAAGACGTCCGATGAGCCGGCCTTCTCACCTTCCCGTTCATAACGGCCAAGCTCCAGAACATCAACATTGGTCTGGATTTCTATGTCCATGCCAAGGTTAACGCGGGTATAAGAGGTAGTATTGTCCGGATCGGGATGGTATTGGCGATCAACCGAAAGGAATGCTTGCCCGGTGACTTCCGACATCTGCTCATCGGAAATAGGCTGAAGACCTGCTTCGGCGGATACCGGCAGGGAAACAATGGCAACAACAAGTGCCTGCAGTTTTTTACTCATAGCCACACCCTGCGCCGTTTCTTGTTATTGACGGCATCGATTGAATGACTGATGAGTGTCTCTGAAGCTGGCTCTTTTTATATTCTGGGTCGGCCAGTCTTTACCGAATGTTAACTTTGTTTGCAGGTTGTAGCTGTGCGGCGAGTCATACTTTCGAAAACAATCGAGTAGGAGGGGGAGTTGCCTCCCCCGTCCTCTCACACCACCGGGCATACGGTTCCGTACCACGGCGGTTCACGGTTGGCTCTGAAGCCGAACCATC
>NZ_LOCO01000042.1:0-8878 GCF_001574445.1 Marinobacter excellens LAMA 842 | reverse complement strand
ACTTCGGAGTAAGAAGAGAAACCCCGCGTCGCTACGCTCCGATGGGTGGCAGCCTTGCTCCGGTCCGGGTGGCAGGCTTCACGTGGAATGGGTGGCAACCTTCAGCGGTTTACGCAGATCCGTGATTGGAAGCCGGCATTGAATCGCTTTATTATCGAATTCGGTGACCGCCTGGACGGCCACCTGTAATGGGGTGGGCAGTTACACAGATTTATTTACAGGCTCCATTGGCGGGGTACTTCTCAAGCAGCTCAACCAGCTTTCTTGTGCCCTCTAGCGGTTTGAGGCCGCCAAGCGCCCGGCGCAACGCTCTTATTTTGTCTAAATATTTCGGATCTAACAGCAGCTCTTCACGGCGGGTACTGCTTTTCGAAATGTCCAGCGCGGGGAAGATTCGCTGGCTCGCAACGTCTCTTGATAAAACCAGCTCCATGTTCCCCGTGCCTTTAAATTCCTCAAAGATAACCTGGTCCATACGGCTGCCGGTATCCACCAGAACGGTGGCCAAAATGGTCAGCGAGCCGCCATTCTCAATGTTTCGTGCAGCGCCAAACAACCTCCGCGGGATCTCCATCGCTCGCGCATCCATCCCGCCAGACATAGTACGACCGCTGCTCTTTCGCTCCGCATTATGCACACGGGAAAGCCTGGTGAGAGAATCAATCACAATCATTACGTTGTGACCCTCACCAGCTTGTTGGCGGGCCATATCAAGAAGCTCATCGGCAACGCGAACGTGATGAGCATAGCTTTCATCCGAAGAAGAAGCGTGTACCTCAGCCGGAACGCTGCGCCTGAAATCAGTAACCTCTTCGGGTCGCTCATCGATCAATAACGCGTAAAGTTTAATCTCGGGATAGGCCTTTCCCACCGCCTGGCAAATATCTTTTAGAATCGTTGATTTTCCAGACCCCGGCGGCGCAACGATCAAACCTCGCTGCCCCATGCCAATCGGCGTGATCAAATCCATCGCACGCACCGTGAGCTTTTCTGAACCTGACTCCAAACGAATCGCCGGCGCTGGATTGATAACCACACTGTTTAAAAAACGCTTTTGGGGATCAGCCTCAACCATAACTTCGGCTTTCTCAGCCACTGGCTTGGCGTCTCTAATTGGTTTCCGGGTTAAACCTAATGTCTTTCTCGTCATGGTTGTTTGATAGCTCTTGTTTGATAGATATTTTTCGACATAGGCTGATAACGCCAGAAACAGTGTGCATAAAATAAATCTGTCCCGGTTTTCCGCACGTCCGAGGATTGTGTATGGGAAATCCAGATGCTACCGCCGAGCGAGTGGCCAAGGTAGTATTGGAACAACCTGCCCATGCCCCACAACAAGGAACAGGATGAGCAAACCTGGCATCATCAAACCCGAAATCCGATACCTCCTGTACTTCGCTGTGTTCTGGGTTGTATTGCTCGCCGCTGTCACGCATTTTTTCGGCAGCTGGGACTCCCAACAAAACAACCCTAACCAGCAACTGGTCAGCCAAACCCGCGGCAGCGTCACAGAGATTGAACTACAGGCCAACCGCCAGGGCCATTATTTGGCGAACGGCACCATCAACAACCAGCGTGTCACCTTCATTCTGGATACCGGTGCCACAACCGTGGCAGTCTCAGAATCCCTCGCCCAAAAAGCAGGCCTTAGAAAGGGCCAATCCGGCCGTGCACATACCGCCGCTGGTACAGTCAATGTGTGGAGCACGACCATTCAGGAACTCCGCCTGGGCGACATGACATTCTACAATGTACCCGGCACCATCAACCCCGCCATGGACCCAGACATGGTGTTGCTCGGCATGAGCGTGCTCGGGCAGCTTAACTTTTCCCAGCAATCGGGCGTTCTAACCCTGAGTCAGGATAATCGTTGAGAAGGGGTAAGGCCTCCACTCAAGCCGCACGAGGAGAGCCATTATCCTCTCCGGCCTGCAAGGTCCAGGTCATCCCCAAAGCCCGCCCTGCTTTCACAAGCGTTGTGATGGTTACACCGGTATCCTTCTCATCAAGAAGGCGGTTAACCACCGTACGGCTGGTATGCATTTTCTGGGCAAGCTGAGACTTATTCACACCGATCTGCCCCATTGCCTGCTGAATCTGCCAGACAATTACCCGCTTCAGCGCCTCAGCTTCTACTTGCTCAAGTGTGCCGTCAGCTTCAAGCAGATCATCGAGAGAGCTGCCAACGTGTTTGTGCTGTGTCATTTTCCTGCTCCCATTCAGACAAGATTCTTCTTACGATCTCTCGCCTTTGCCAACTCTTGATCTGGTGTTTTCTGAGTCTTTTTGATGAAACCGTTTAGCAACACCATGTCCCCACAAAACATTGTGAATATGACTCGTGCAATCCGACCGCCTGATAGATCACTGCGGACTTCCCACAAGTCTGAATTGGCCTTGCCAGAGAACCCCCTTACCAAGGGCATTCCCAGTGGCCATCCATATTCCACAGTCTTCAGATCAGTTCCGATCGCTGAACGATCCTCCTTATCAAGCTTCAGCAACCAATCCTTAACCGGCTCTCGACCATTGGCTGTTCTGTAAAATACGACATTTACTGTTTTCTTTGTCATACAACCCCTTCCTTGGCGCAATCCAAGTGTACCTAAATAGGTTCACTCATGCCAACCTTCCACCCCTGAAGGTTTGTCAGGTAGTACTCAAAATCGCGACTGAACTATCAGGGAAACTGCGAAAATAAATCTGTCCCGGCTTCCACACCTCATTTCCGCTACTATCAAAGTAAGCCAGTGCTAGAGACACAGCCGCTATGGGACTGTCGATACAACAATCGGAATTTACGCCGGAAGACTTTGACCGTTTTGCAGCCAAGGTGCGAACGGACCTGACCGCACTCACCCGCCTTCTAAACCGGCCAGGCTTTGGTGAGGGAGAATCTTCCATTGGTGCCGAGGTCGAGTTCTACATAATAAACCCAGACCTGCGCGTTCAGCCGATCAACACGGAACTAGCCGCCAGCGTTCAGGATCCACAACTGACGGTTGAGCTAAACCGCTTCAACCTTGAATACAACCTCAGCCCCCAGGCCTTCAAGGGCGCCCCCTTTGCCAGAACCGAGCAGGAACTGCTCAGGGCCATGCAGCGAATCAACCAGCACGCCGCCCCATTGAATGGCGAACTGGTCCCCATCGGCATTCTACCCACGTTGCGCCAGTCCGATATGGGCGCGAAGGTGATGACAGACGAGCCCCGCTACCATGCGCTATCCAACGCCTTGATCCAACAACGGGGCGAACCCTTCAGCATCCATATCGGTGGCAACGACGTCATCGACCTGGAAGCAGACGACGTCACCATGGAGGGGGCGACCACCTCGTTCCAACTGCACTGGCGCGTTCCGGCCCAGCGCTTTGCCGACTATTTCAACGCCGTGCAGCTGGTGACGCCCCTTGCGCTGGCGCTGGCCAGCAATTCGCCCAGCCTGTTCGGCCACCACCTCTGGGACGAAACCCGAATCGCCCTGTTCAAACAATCCGTCGACAGCCGCTCGCCCAACCACAGAACCTGGAAACACCCGCCACGGGTCTATTACGGCAACGGCTGGGCACGCAGCGCCTGGGAGCTGTTCGCCGCCTCGGCCTCCTTGTATCCCCCCATCCTGCCATTGATGTCGGAAGAAGATCCGATGGCGGTTATTGATCGGGGAGAGGTACCGGAACTGGCCGAACTGCGACTGCACCATGGGACTACGTGGCCCTGGAACCGGGCCATTTTTGATCACACAGAAGGCGGCCATCTGCGCATCGAGATTCGCTCCATGCCGGCCGGACCAACTGCCGTGGACATGTGCGCAAACGGGCTGTTCGTGATCGGGGCGGCGTTGGCGGTACTCGAGGATGTCCGTCACCTGACGTCGATACTTCCCTTTCATTACACCGAACACAATTTCTACCGTGCCGCCAAATACGGCATCGGCGCAGACATTATCTGGCCCCACAAAGACCAGGTACAGTTACAGGATACACCCCTGCTGAACGTTGCCCGTGACCTGCTGCCGCGCGCCCGGGAAGCCTTGCAAAGAACCGCCCTGGACGAGGCGGAGATCCAGCGCCTGCTGGGAGTCATCGAAGGCCGCATTCAAACCCGGATGACCGGCGCGCGATGGCAGCGACAGGTCACCGAGTCTTTTTTCAGGTCCCAGACAACCGACGAGTCGTTCAAGAGTATGCTGTCTGTTTACATGGCCAATCAGAAGACAAACACACCACTGCACGAATGGAACTTGTCACCATGAGCCGCTCGAACGCCCTGGATTATCTCAACAACCCCTCACCCCAGACCCTCGGCCGCTCGCCCCTGGAGTGGCTGAGCCGGCTGCAACGGCCCACGGTGGTTCGCGTTGCGGGCCGCGACCCTTCCAGAACGCGGGCCATGGCAACCCTGCTTCACGGCAACGAACCCTCAGGGCTGTTCGCGATTCACCGATGGCTACTGGAGCAGCACACCCCGGAGGTCAACCTGCTGTTCCTTCTGGGCGGCGTCCATCCCGCGAAAATCCCGCCGGTATTGTCACTGCGCCAAGTGCCGGGCGGCCGTGACCTGAACCGGTGCTTCAAAGAACCGTTTGAAGGAGAGGAAGGCGCCATTGCCCAGGCTATGCTGGCCGAGCTTCAGACAGCCAACCCCGAGTGCCTGCTGGACGTGCACAACACCTCAGGCACCGGCCCTGCCTTCGCGGTGACCATCACCAACGACGCTGCCCACCAAGCGCTGGCGTCGCTGTTTACCGACCGGCTGATCATGACGGATCTTCGCCTGGGGGCACTGATGGAATATTCCGAGCAGGAGGTGCCCACCGTGACCATCGAGTGCGGCGGGGCTCAGGATGATCTCGCGCACCAACTGGCGTACGAAGGGCTGGTTCGGTATGCCTCACAATCTGACGTGCTGTCGCTGGAGAAAGCGGACTGGAACGTTGCTGTACTGCGCAATCCGATTCGGGTGGAGTTGGCCCCCGATGCGACTATCGAGTACAGGTTGACGCCCAGCGGGCAGGCGGACCTCACGTTCCCGCCCGACATCGAACGCCGCAATTTCGGGATTGTGTCGCCGGATGAGCCTATCGGATGGGTTGGACAAAAAGGCCTGGACGTGCTCACGGCCATCAGCCACAACCGCACCGAGAACATGGAACAGGTGCTGCAAATCAGGGATGGGCGAATCTACCCCGCCCAGGCCATCAAGACCTTCATGATCACCACCAACCCGGTGATTGCGAAGAGCGATTGCCTGTTCTATGCGGTCAAGGCCACGGGCGATCCTATTTTCTAAACCATAGCGAGCCGCTTTTTCTCGTAACTTAACCACCAGAGTCACCTCATCCCCTAGACAGGAATTTCACAGATTGGCATATTATGCCAATGCAATTCCGACAGGATCACTCTAATGGCAACGAGAAACATCGTGCTCACTAACCATCAATCCCAGGTCGTCGATCACCTGGTTGCCTCAGGCCGCTATCAAAATGCGAGCGAGGTACTTCGCGCCGGCCTGAGAATGGTCGAAGAAGCCGAGTCCCGCTACGTCACGAAAATGAATGACCTAAGAGCCGCCATCGATGCGGGCCAGCAAGACCTGGAGGCTGGCAGAACCACAACGTTCACTGGTGACCAGTTCGCTACTTACCTTTCAGAGCGTGCGGAGCACGCCATCAGGGAGAAACGGGATACCTGATTACGATGAAACCATGGAAGGTTATTCTCACAGACGCTGCTCTAACCGATCTCGACGCTATTCTCGAAACCACCTTGGAAGAATTCGGCACACTGCAACTGAAACGATATACCGAGCAAATCGAAAGAGCGATTAGGGAGCTTGAAGAAGCCGGAAACCTCGCACCACTACTGAAACAAAGGCCTGACATCCGGCCCGGAATCGCTACCTATCCGCTTGCAAGGGAAGGCAAAGCTTCACCACATCAGTTTTATCTTAAGATGGAAAATGATGCGCACAATCAGTCCATTATCATTCTTCGGGTCTTGCACCAAAGGATGGATCCTGAGGCGCACCTCTGACTTCCAAACTATCTGATTACTGGTTGCCAACGGATTAAATAAGTCTGTCCCGGTTTTTCGGTGGTGCTATCGCGGGGCTGGCCTGCGGACCGTGTGCGCCCGTATGCGTTGGCGTCGGAGCGTTCGTAAGTGGAGCATTGGCCGCCTTCGGCGTCAGCTTTTTCTGGTAAGGTTTATTACATGCAACAATGTATCCGGGAAGACGCCAGCCTGACACTCGCAAGGGAAGGCAACGATAAAGAACTCGCAACGAGCTTCGCAACTATTGCTGGGCGTACGTCTGAGGAACCACTGGAGGGTACCGTTCTCGAAGCCTGTATACAGCATGGTAATCGGTACCTTCTATTTCTGACCGACGGCATCCCCTTCGAAGACTCGCTACACATCCACTTGTTGGATGAAGACCTCGACAGAATCGATACAGTGACACTCGGCGCACCCTACACCACCGGGCACTTTCGTAACCTGAAATGCGAGGATTTCAGTGGGATCACTTTCGAGTTTTTTGGGGATTGTGTGTGGGAGATCGTGATATCGCCGAAAAAGCGGCTGCGGCTTCCTTTTGTTTCCGGCCCGAAAGGTGTTTCTTGGCTAAAGGGGTGGTTTCACGTTCTGGAGCTGAGAGCCAGAAAATAGATCTGTCCCGGTTTTCTCGTCAAGCCGCGCGAACAGAACCCGGCCTGCAAAGTCCAGGTCATCCCAAAAGCCCACCCTGCTTTAATAGGCGTTGTGATAGTTACACCAGGACCGCCCCCTTTCCATCAGCATGTTCAAACACTAGACTTTCACCCAAAGGACTGAAACTTCTCCAAAGGAACCGGAACATGAAGCGATTCAGAACAACCGCTTTGACCCTGCTACTATGCCTGTCAGCTTCGGCCTGCGCCTCTCCCAAACTCAGTGTGCTTGACCCTGTCGAACCTCGCACAGAGGCTTCCGGCGTCACCATCAGCCGTACAGCTCACCCTATTAAGCTCCCCCTTGAATCACTGGCCGGCGCAACCTTCATCGGCAGTGATGGTGAGCTCATTCTGTACAACAAACGCAAAGGTCTTTTTGCCACGGTTGTTACATCCGATGACTGGGGCAATCCCGCCATTCAAATGAATGAGGCGCCCAGCTATATCTTCAATCGCGACCTCAGCGCAGTTCAGAACCCTGACCTCCGGAAGGAGCTCGAAGGCGTCATCAGAATGACCCTGGAGCCGGCCAAAGAAAAGGAAGCCAGCTTGGTAACCATGGGCGAGATCACCGCCTATATCGCGTTCAATCCGAAGAAAACCATCATCATGCTGACCTCACCGGATAAGCCGGACCTGTTTACTCAACTGGTACTGGACAACTTCAGTTGGGAAGAAATCGAACACGAAATCCTGAAAGGAATCGGGGGGTAGTAGAATGCTAACTAGGGAATGGCATGCCGCAACCAGGTGACCATCAATTTCCGAGTGGAAGTTTACCGCTCTGCCCTCTAGGCTAGTTTCATCCAAGACAGGGAAAGCCCAAACACGATGAACAACAACTACAAAATTGCGCTCCTGATCGACTGCGACAACGTCAGCCACCAATCCATTGAGGGCGTACTTCAGGAGCTTGCCAAGTACGGCGCGGTGAATGTCCGCCATGCCCATGGCAACTGGAATGGCCCTCAACTGGGCGGCTGGATTGAAAAACTGCACGCCAACGCCATTCGGCCAATTCAGCAATTTGCCTACACCACTGGAAAAAACGCGACTGACGCATCCATGATTATCGACGCCATGGATCTGCTCTACAGCGGCAACGTCAACGCCTTCGCGCTGATGACCAGCGATTCAGACTTCACTCCCCTCGTCATGCGTATTCTTGAGGCTGGCCTACCGGTCTTTGGCTTCGGCGAGCGCAAAACCCCCATGCCATTCGTCAACGCCTGCTCCCAGTTCATCTATACGGAAAACCTGCGGGAAGACACCGAAGAGCAAGGCGACAATGAAAGCGGCGACACCACGAAACCCACAGCCACCGCAAAGCGCACGCGCAACGAGCTGAGGGGTGACACGGTTCTGGTGCGGACGCTGCGAACGGCCGTGGAACAAACCGCAGATGACGACGGCTGGGCGCATCTGGGCAAGGTTGGGCAGTATATTTCCAACAACAGCTCCTTCTCCCCGGTGAACTACGGATACAAAAAGCTGAGTGATTTGATTCGGGCCAGTGAGTTGTTCGAGATTGATACCAGAGAAAAGAACGTTGTCTTCATCAAAAGCCCCTAGAAATAGATCTGTCCCGGTTTTCCGCCTGGGTGCACTGATGGAATATTCCGAGCAGGAGCGGACCGAAAACCTGGAACAGGTGCTTCGAATCAAGGATGGGCGAATCTACCCCGCCCAGGCCCTCAAGGCCTTCATGATCACAACCAAGTGATTGCGAAGAGCGATTGCCTGTTCTATGCAGTCAAAGCAACGGGCGACCCCATTTTTTAGACCCAAGCGAGCCGCTTTTAATCGTAGATGGCCCGCTCTCTCGCATCTCGTTTTCGGTCAGGGTCTTCCTGGCTTCGCGTGGCTGCAATCGCCTCAAGGTAGTCAGCGGGAACGCCGGTTTCTTTCGCACCAACGATAACGTGATTCAAATACCAGGAGTGAGGCAGCAAAGATGGATCCGTTGACGTTGCGCAGTAGGTGAAAGCATCAACGGAATTGCCGAGAGCATGAGGCTGTAAACCAAATTGTGTAACTGCCCACGACTGAGTAATCTTTTCAAAAGGATACCATCGTGGGTACACAAGTGGATCAAGAAAAACTCAAAGCCATGGCCGCCGAGCTGGCCAAGGACATCAAGTCTGAAAAAGATCTCGGAGCCCT
>NZ_LOCO01000041.1:0-8890 GCF_001574445.1 Marinobacter excellens LAMA 842 | reverse complement strand
CCCTTGCCGTCCGGCTAGTGGTTCCCCTTGCCGGGCCCACAGGGGACTTGCACCCCCAAGTCATCCGGCCAGCACCACCTGTACCGGAACAGCGCCCGTCAAGGCGCTACGCGCCATGCCTGGCGCACCAAAAAAAACCGCACCCCAAAGGGTACGGTTTTCAGGGCGGAACGTGACGGAGCGTTAGCTGCCGATCTTGCCACCGTCATCCTTTGTGATCACCACCGTGGCAGAACGCGGAATACTGTTTCCGCCGTCTGGCCAGTGACTGATCAGGTTGCCGTTCTCAAAATCATCACGGCTTGTTGTTGCGCCAGGGTGCTGCACGTTGATAAACATTGTGCGCTGGTCCGGGGTGGTGACAACGCCGGTGATTTCCTGGCCAATAGGGCCTGTCAGGAATCGGCGCAAAACGCCATTGACCGGGTCTGCAGCCAGCATCTGGTTATTACCGAACTGGGCAAAATCGCCACTGTTCTGGACGCTTTCACTGATGTCGGTCTGGATCCACAGACGGGAATCTGCGTCGAACCAAAGGCCATCGGGGTTAACAAATTTCTGATCATCATCCAGACCGGCATTCTGAAACTCCGAATCGTCCTCAGGACCAGCCAGCAGGAAGATATCCCAGTTGAATACCATGGCAGTTCCAGAGTCATTTCCTTCCTGCCAGCGAATGATATGTCCCCAGGGATTGGCAGCACGCGGGTTAGCTTCATCACTCTCTTCCCGGCGGGAGTTGTTGGTCAGTGTGAAGTACACCTCGCGGGTGTTTGGATCTACTGCCCCCCACTCAGGACGGTCCATTTTTGTAGCACCGACCGCATCGGCAGCAGAGCGTGTGCGTACCAACACATCCGCCTGGCTGCTGAAGCCGTTCTCAGCAGTCAACTCACCCAAGCCAAAGACCAGGGGAATCCACTCGCCGGTGCCGTCGTCGTTAAACTTGGCGACGTATAAGGTACCAGAATCCAAAAGGTGTCCACCGGCCGTAGCGGCATGATAGGGCTGGGCGCTAACGAACTTGTAGATGTACTCAAAGCGCGCGTCATCACCGGAGTAACAGACAACCGGCTGACCCTCGATTGCAGGAGCAAAGACGACCCCTTCGTGGGCAAATCGACCCAACGCCGTGCGTTTGACCGGTTTGGAGGCCGAATCGAACGGATCGAACTCCACCATCCAGCCAAAGCAATGGGGTTCATTACGGAAGTCATCCGTTGCGGACGCGCCGGATGGAGTGGCGTTAAATCGGGTGTACTGCTCTTCGCCGCTCTGAGCCAGTTCCCACGCATAGCGGGACGAACCTGAGGAACGAACACCGTAGCGACTCTGGGAATCCGGCTGTTCAGCGGTATTGAGGAAGTAACCCGCCCAATTCTCCTCAGACATCATGTAAGTGTTCCAGGGTGTTACGCCATGGGCACAGTTGTTCAGGGTTCCACGGGTTTCGGTACCGGCCGGGCTGAACTGGGTTTTGACAAAATCAGAACCCCGGACGGGCCCGGAAATTTCCATCGCGGTCAGGGCGGTGATCCGACGATTGAACGAATCTCCTTGCACAGGCGCCCACACACCGCTGGCATCACGCTGCACCCGGTACACGGATACACCGTGCGCATTCATTTCACGAAGCACCTGATCGGTATCCCGGGTTGACTCATCAATCATCGGGAAAGAACCGCTGCCGAAGTTCTGACCCTGAGCAGCTTGATGCATGAAGCGGGGTTCGATGTATTCGTGGTTCAGGACAAGCAAACCATCTTCCGAGCTCCCCTCAATCGGGAAGTAATGCATGCCGTCGTGGTGGGAGCCGATCTGGGCCGCCTGATCGGCACCGGAATTATCCAGTGAAAACTCAGGGAAAACGCCCTCGTTAGACAAGATCGGGTCGCCCCAGGCGCCAATCACACGAGCAGAATATCCTTCAGGCACGACAATGGAGTCTGCCTCACTCACGGGAACAGCCTTAAAGCCTACAAGGTCAGGCGCCGTTGTCGAACCGCCCGTACCGCCAGAGGAGCTTGAACCTCCGCATCCAGTCAGAGCTGCCCCGCCAAAAACGCCTGCAACGGCAGCTGCAAGACCGCCTTTCAAAACGCCACGACGGGCGAGACGGGCCTCAAGAATAGAGCCGAAGGTGCGATTGCCGGAGTTATTACACTCAGGCTCGTAACCTGGGTCTTGATGAACGGGGTTGAGATTACGCTTATCCATGGTTTCTCTCTCTTTTCGAGTTATGTTTCGGAAACCTGATGGTCGCTATTAATCATTGCGTTTGGTTGACGATGTGATTGCAAGTACTGGTCATATTTATGACAGCGGCTGCAAAGCTTTTGTCACGTATAAACAGGACAATAGGCGAGTAGATAACAGAATCGCGACTCAGGGAGTTTCAATGAAGTTACGCGCTGGTGAGCCATTTCCAGATTTTGTATTGCCGGCGGTGGGTGGAGCAAACAGGCTTTTCTACGAACAATATTGCGGGAAGCCTGCCCTGCTCATCATCAGTGCCTCTCCACAGAGGTTTGAAGCACTGGAGAGGATGGAAAATGCCAACCTCACAATCTTAGTGTTCGGCAAGTCCCGCTTAGGTCCAAGTGGTGGCCCAGTCATTAATTTACCTGAACGCCTTTGTGAAAAGCTGGATGCAAACGCCTCCACGGCGACGAAAGCTGTGTTACTGACTTCAAGATTGAGGATAGAAAAGATCTTCGATACCCCCTCGCCTGAGTTACTGGAAGAGGTGGCAATGCAGGTTGCGCCATTAAGAGAGGTGGGGCGCATCGTCACGGGAGCGGCACCGGTTCTATTCGCAGACTCGATCATCGAGCCAGACCTATCCCTGGCACTGATTGAAATGCATCAATCGGATAACTTCGAGAGCAGAATGAATCGAGGTATCGGCAGCGAGCAGAAGCTAAAAGTCGATCCCCGTGTCAAGTCTCGCTGGGATCATCCGCTGATCGATCAGGGCCTGATACAGCAGCTTACTGCCGAAATAGCACGAGGATTGATACCAGCGATTACACGATCATTCCACTTCAAGCCCACTCGGTTTGAGGGCTACAAAGTTGTGGCCTACAAATCGACCGACAACGGCTGTTTCGGTTTGCATCGGGATAACGTCGCGGAGGAGGTGAGGCATCGGCGCTTGGCTTTGTCAATTAACCTGAACACTGACTTTGAAGGTGGCGAGCTGTATTTCCCAGAGTACTCAACGGATCTTTACCGTCCTGGGGCAGGCAGTGCGCTTGTCTTTTCCGGGAGCTTACTACATGGAGTAAAGCCTGTTACATCGGGCGTGAGGTATGCACTGATCACTTTCCTCTGGTAATACGTTCACGCAAATCAACATCCAGTAAAGCGGCAAGGCACATAAGTGCGCCTTGCCGACCCAGCAACTTCGAGATTACTGCACCATCTCGTCATAACCCTCTTCCATGGCATCACCGGCTTCATCGGCTGCTTCGCCCATTTCTTCACCGGCTTCTTCGGCGCCTTCCTTCATCTCGCCCCAGGCACTTTCATCCTGACCCGTGGCGTTTTCCCAGGATTCCTCGGCAGCGTCGGTGGCATCATCCATCATCTCGCCGGCGTTCTCGCCCGCTCGCTCAAAATCCGCACCTTCGTCGCTTTCAGAACTGCAGGCTGCCAGACCAAAAGTTGCAACCAAAGCCAGTGCGCTCAGTGTGAGCTTGTTCATAACATATCCCTCTGTTGATACATGTTTACGACACCAACAGAGTAGGGCCGATGCCCTTTAGATAGCAATTACCTGCCGATTACTCTTTGGTTAACCGCTGGCCGTCCACCATGATGACATGCTCCACGCCGACCACTTTACCTTTCCCCAATACCAGAAAGTCATGACCGGCGCGGCTCAGGAGGTCGCGGATAACTTCATGCACCACGCATATCTGCCCTGCCGGGTCCCGGTACACGATCTCGGCCAGTTGCCGTGACCGCACGTATTCGCGAAGCCTTTCCTGAACGCTCCAGGAGATGATCGCAGGAGAAGGATTTGAGACGCTCATAGTTTCTTCCCTGTTGTTCTTGTTTTGAGAAAGTCTGGACCAGAAGCGCAAGTCTTGCCACTTCCAATGAAAGACCACCTGAGCCATCCGAGGCTCCGCCCGGTGTTGACCCCTCAAGCATTGTCATTCGGGGCCAAGGTCTCCATCGACCACAAACGACTGTTGAATTGCCAGATTGTCCGACATAGATTGATAAAACAATAACCCAAGAACACCCACGGAGAGTCAGACATGAACGCCAAAGTGAAAGGTGCCCCGGATTCCCAACCAGTCGAAACCACCTGGAAGGACCCGAAACGATACATGTGGCTGCTCGGGCCCGCGCTTCCCGGCATTGGCCTGGCGGCGTTAACTGGCTATGCCTTGGCCCCGAAAAAACTCAAGGCCCTGGCCTGGACTGGTCCAGCCCTTGTGCATGGCATCATTCCCGCACTGGATCGTGCCATCGGCGAGGACAAGAGCAACCCGCCCGAATCAGCAGTGAAGTCCCTGGAGCAGGACAAGTACTACGACCGCATTGTGAAGGCGTTTATTCCCACCCAGTACGCCATGACCTTCATGGGCGCCTGGCTGGCCAGTCGCAAGAAAACGCCCCTTGAAGACAAGATCGGCCTGACCCTGACCGTGGGTGCCATTAACGGTGTAGGCATCAATACCGCCCACGAACTGGGCCACAAGTCCAACAAGCTGAATAAACTGATGGCCATGGCGGCACTGGCGCCCACCGGCTACACCCATTTCGTGGTTGAGCACAATTTCGGGCACCACAAGCGAGTAGCCACCCCGGAAGACCCGGCCAGCAGCCGGATGGGCGAGAGTTTCTGGAAGTTCCTGCCGCGCACGGTGTTTGGCGGCATGAAGTCAGCCGTCAAGATCGAGAAGGCGCGGCTTGAGCGGAAGGGCAAGAGCTTCTGGAGCCTGGACAATGAGTTGCTGCAGGGCTGGGCCATGAGCGCCGGGTTCTTTGGTGCGACTACGCTGATCTGTGGCCCGAGGGCGGTGCCCTTCCTGGCGGCGCAGGCGGTGTACGGCGCGAGCCTGTTGGAGAGTGTGAATTACATTGAACACTATGGCCTGCTGCGCCAGAAAGACGAAAACGGCAAGTACCAGCGGACTCAGCCGGAGCATAGCTGGAACAGTAACCATGTGGTGACCAACCTGTTCCTGTATCAGTTGCAACGGCATTCAGACCATCACGCGCACCCGACCCGGAGTTATCAGGCGCTGAGGCATTTTGAGAAGGCGCCGCAGTTGCCGGGTGGCTATGCATCAATGTTGTTGCCGGCTTACCTGCCCCAGTGGTGGTACGAGACCATGGATAAGCGGGTAATTGACCACTACGAGGGGGATCTGTCGAAGATCAACTGGGACCCTGATCGTAAGGAGGAGCTGATGGCCAAGTATGCGGATTACGCTGCGAAGGTGGCGGCGGAGGCTGCGGCTCGGCGGGCTGACTCTGCTTCTGAGTCTGAGGCTGCCTGAGGTCTGACTGATTTAATGGCTTGATTACCGGCCCTAGCCTTTGGGTTATGGTGCCGGCTGCGGGTTGGGGCCACCCTTCCGGGAGACGCCGTGAACCCATCCATGGGGGCTTGAGCGCAGCATCCCTGCTGCGCACACTCCCGGAAGGGTGGCCCCAACCCGCCGCTTGCGCTTCCGTGGGATAGTCGCTGATCCGACGGTTCACTACGGACGTGATCTGGAATAACCTGACAATTCCGCTACTTGCCTTTGAACACCGCTTCCCTTCTTTCCAGGAATGACTGGATTCCTTCTTTGACATCTTCACTGGCCATGACCGGGCGCAGCTCCGGGAACAAGCGCTCCTTGGCCACTTCCTGGCCTTCGGACACGGCAATCTTGGACGATTTCAGGCTGCCCTGAACGCCCAAAGGTGCGGCCTTGGCGATCTTTTCGGCGATTTCCATGGCTTTATCGAACTGTTCACCGGGTTCGACCAGTTCCTGGATCAGGCCCCACTGGTAAGCTTGTTCCGCGGTCCATTCGTCGCCGGTGAGCAGGTAGCGCTGGGCGTTGCCCCAGCCGATTTCACGCTGCAGGCGGATGGTGGCGCCGCCGCAGGCGAAGATGCCGCGTTTGACTTCCAGCTGGGCGAAGCGAGTGCCTTTGGCGGCTACGCGGATGTCGGTGTTGAGCATCATTTCGACGCCGCAGGTGAAGCAGATGCCTTGGGCGGCGAAGACGACGGGTTTGGTGAGCCCTTCTCCGGTGATGTGGAACGGGTCGAGTTCGCCTTCACCGGGTTCGATGCCTTTGCCGTTGGCGAACACGCCGGCCCAGTCATCCAGTTGCAGGCCGCTGGTGAAGTGGTCACCTTCGGCATACATCACGGCTACCCGCAGTTCCGGGTCGTGCTGGAGCTGGTGATAGGCGGCTGCAATTTCGTGGTACATGGCCCGGTTCATGGCGTTCATTTTTTCCGGGCGGTTCAGGCCTATTTTCAGGATGTGGCCTTGTTTTTCTATGTTTACGAGTGACATTGGCGTTTTCCTCGACTTTGGGTACCTAGCCTGGGTGTTTTGGTGGCTGCGCGGTCAACGGGGAGGGCTTTTCAGGACACGCCCACGAGTACGTCCCTGTAGGCTCGTTTCGGGCCGTCCATGGCCCTCAACGGTCCTGAAAAACCCTCCCCGTCGCCCGCGCGTCATACTTCTGCGGTATTACCAAACAGCAGACTTAGAAATAGAACTCAGATTTTTGCCAAACAAAGCGTTTTGGACCTGCGAATTACTCCACTGCTTGGGCGCGAGCGGCTGGGTGTCCTTTCAGGGACCGTCTGTGGCCATGGATGGCCACAGTCGAGCGCACATGGACGTGCTCGTAGCGTGTCCCTGAAAGGACACCCAACCGATCGTGCCTGCACCCAAACAAGCAGGCTACCAAAAGAACCAAAGCACCAAACTCAGAACCAATCAGCCTTCATATTCAGACACGTATCATCCTGATTACGCAGCAACACCAGGTCCTGGGCCACAGTGGGCAATTCCCAGTGGAAGAAGTACTGGGCGGCCTGAAGCTTGCCCTGGTAGAAATTGCGCTCACTGTCGCTGTTGGCAGAGGCCAGCGCATTGGCTGCCGCATTAGCCTGCCGCAACCACATCCAGGCGACGATGATGTGACCGAACAGGTGCAGGTAGCAGCTGGCGTTGGCCAGGGTTTTGTCTACCTCACCACCCATCAGGGATTTGCCCAGACTCTGGGTGACTTTAACCGCCTGCTGCAACGTCTCACTCAAAGACAAAGCCCACTGCTGGCAACGATCGGTGGTGGCCGCTTGCAGGTCGGTCTGCATTTCCTGCATCAGCAGTTGCAGGCCGTGACTCTGGTCTTGCCAGATCTTGCGGCCCAGCAGGTCCAGGGCCTGGATGCCGTTGGTGCCTTCGTGGATCGGGTTCAGGCGGTTGTCGCGCCAGCATTGTTCCACCGGGTATTCACGGGTGTAGCCAGCGCCGCCGTATACCTGGATCGCCAGGTCGTTGGCCTTCGGGCCGTACTCAGAAGGCCAGGCTTTGATCACCGGGGTGAGCAGGTCCAGCAGCTTGCCCGCTTCCATTCGTTTCTGCTCATCCGGGTGGGTGTGCTGGTCGTCCATCAGCCGGGCACCATACAGACACAAGGCCAGGCCGCCTTCGCTGTATGCCTTCTGGGCCAGCAGCATGCGGCGCACGTCGGCGTGGTCGATGATGGGCACTTGCGGGCTTTCGGGGTTCTTTTCGCTGGCTTTGCGGCCCTGCAGGCGGTCTTTGGCGTATTCCAGGCTGTGCATGTAACCCCGGTAGCCGATCACGGCAGCGCCAAAGCCAACGCCAATGCGGGCTTCGTTCATCATCTGGAACATGTATTTCAGGCCCTGATGGGGTTCGCCCACCAGATAACCGTGGCAAGGGGCGTCGTCGCCGAAGCTGAGGGCGGTGCTGGTGGTGCCGCGATAACCCAGCTTGTGAATCAGGCCGGCGAGGCTGACACCGTTGCGTTCGCCCGGGTTGCCGTTTTCGTCGACGTGGAATTTCGGGACGATAAACAGGGAGATGCCTTTCACACCGGCCGGGGCGCCTTTGATTTTCGCCAGCACCATGTGAACGATGTTTTCGGTGATGCTCTGTTCACCGCCGGAGATGTAGATCTTGGCGCCTTTGATCAGGTAGTGGCCGTCGTCGGTGGGCGTGGCGGAGGTGCGGATGTCCGCCAGGCTGGAGCCGGCGTGGGGCTCGGTCAGGGCCATGGTGCCGCTGTAGCGGCCACTGAGCATGTTGGGCAGGAATTTTTCCTTCTGCTCGTCGTTGCCAAATACGCGGATAAGGTTGGCGGCGGCGGTGGTCAGGAATGGGTAGCCGGCGGTGCCTGGGTTGGCAGCGGTGAAGAAGCCGTTGCAGGCGGCCATGACGGATTCCGGCAGTTGCATGCCGCCAAGGTCGTAGTCGTAGCGGCCGGCGAGGAAGCCGGCTTCGGCGTAGGCGTCGAAGGCCTGTTTGACGTCTGGCAGCATCTCGACCTGGCCGTTGACGAATCTGGGCTCGTCTTTGTCAGCAGCGCTGTTGTGGTTGGCGAATTTTTCTTTCGCCATTTTGTCGGCGGTTTCGATGACGGCGTCGAAGGTGTCTTTGCTGTGTTCGCTGAAACGCTCACGTTCGGTGAGGGCTTCGGTGTTCATCACTTCGTAGAGCTGGAATTCTAGATCTCGGCGGTCGATCAGGGTGTCGGTCATTCTAGGTCTCCTGTTTATTGCCTCTAGGAGTCTGCGCGGCAGAAGTGTTTTGAGCAAGTGCCTCCGCCGCGCCGAATCACGGTTGTGCCCGAGAGTATAGGCGCAGTATCCAACCGGATAGAGTCAC
>NZ_LOCO01000040.1:0-9667 GCF_001574445.1 Marinobacter excellens LAMA 842 | reverse complement strand
CCGGTCTCGCTCAACCCTGGCAAATTGCAGGAAATTGAGCGTAATAAATTGGCCGCTTAAACGCGGTCATTTGGACAACTGGGTTGAAAATCGCCGGTGGTGGCCTGGCCATAGCGGCGATAGCGTTCGTATTCCGCGTCTACCAGGTTTTCCCAGGTGCCACGGTTGAGCAGGCCGGTCAGGCGGTCTGTCATGCTGAGTTTGGCCAGCTTCTCGTTGGCCCGTTCCAGGGCCCGCTTGCTACTGGCAAATTCGGTGACGTCATAGATTAGCAGGCATACTTTGTTAACTTCGCCATTGCTCGCTGTGAGCGGGCTGATGGTGAGGTTCTGGAACATGTACTCTTCTGTGCCAGTGATGGGCCGGGTGTTCCGGAACTTGAACAGGTAGGGGCGTTGTTCCCAGGAGGTGAACGCCCGGGTGTTCAGCATGGCCACGGCATCGACTTTGCGAGTGAGCCAGGCTTGCGGGATATCCGGGAAGACGTCGAACAGTATCTTGTCTTTGATCTGGCTGCCGGTAATACCGCTGTGATGTTCCATAAAGCCATTCCATGCCTGTACGCGGAAATCGAGGTCCAGCACAACGAGGCCAACCTCGACCGATTCGAACATGTCTACCAGCCAGTGAAAGGCGTCTGCTTCCGGATTCTGAAAGGCCATGGTCAATCCACCAGGTATTCGAGGCGTTTTTCAAGGAAGGGCACCGAGTCTTCGGTGAACAGTATCAGCATATCGCAATGAATATCGCGGTTTTCGATGGCGTAGCTGATTTCGATACAAAGAAGTTGTTCTTCCCGCTTGCTGTGGTGTTCCAGCAATTCGTTGATGGGGCGATGTTGGCCCAGAACGCTGGGATGGCCCAGGCCAAGTTTTAGATCCAGCTGATCGCCAATGCCGTTCAGGAAAGCGCCGAACAGGATGCTGGACATGTCCATCAGCACTTCCACGTTAACGGCTTCGCCCTCGACCACATCGTAATGCAGCAGTTCGGCCATTTCCTGAAAGCTGGCGTCTTCGAACAACAGCAGTGCCTCGCCCGCAAGACCGGCGCCGGTAAATCCCTGGCACACGGCGGAGTAGGCTTCACCTTGCTGGGCGGCGGAGATGGCCATATGCAGTTCGGAATTGGCGATAAACGCCACTTTCGGGATCGGCTGCTTTACGAACACCCTGAGTAGCCGGGCCAGGAGGTCAGACGAGCGGCCCATGGCCACGTTGGCGATTTCCTGCAGGTAATCGTTCAGGCTGACGGAGATTTCCCGCGCTTGGGTAACGGTGCTGCGCAGGGAGGAATCCTTCAGCGCTGCGGTTTCCAATTCGCCGGGGCGGTAGAAGCCGTACTCTTCGAGCAACCTGGTAACAAGGCCGGTGTCTGTGGGCTTTTTGATGAAGTCGATGGCACCCAGTTTACGAACGCGTTCCCGGGCCTCCGGCTGAATGTCGCCGGAGACCACAATGGTGAGGACCGGGAGGTCTTCCTTGCGGATATGCTCAAGTACCTGATAGCCGTCCATTTCTGGCATGTTGAGATCCAGAAACAGAAGCTCGGCCTTGTGGTCGCGAAGAATCTGCAGCGCCTCTGCGCCGTTGGTGGCGAACCGGATGTCATCCGCCAGGCCAGCAGGCAGTGCCCGGGCCATTTGCTTGCGGGCGAGGGCGGAGTCGTCGCAAATCAGGATCTGGGTAGACATCGGTGATTGATCAGTGCCATGGGTAAAGTGATTCAGTATAGCAGTGCCGGATGATGTGTATCTATAGGCTACATCACTGATTTCCGGTGCTCTGGTTCTTGTTTCTTCCCTGCTTTGGGCAGGTGAGGATAAGTGTAATCCTGTGATGGCGATCATGCTTGAAGAGGAAATGACATCTACGTAATGGGTGAATGTGATTTTGGTCACTCTATGTACGCGCGGGCCTCCGTTATAGTCTGGTGACGGTCAAAAAGACACAGAACGTTACATAGAATAACGTGGCCGTATGCCAGCACCGAAAAAACAGAATAAGCGGGCGGCATGAGTCGGCGTCGGAAACTGACTCACAAAAACAATCAGAGACACTAATATGAAGACGCAAGCGTATGGATACGCTGCCCTTGCCACGTTCTGCCTGGGTATTTCGCCCGTTGCCCAGGCCGATCTTAAGCCCATTTCAGATGATGCAATGGGTGAGGTGACCGGGCAGGCCTTTATGCAGATAGAAAACATTGCCGGCGAAAACCATGACTTCACCCGGATGACCCTGGGTATGGACGTGGAAACGCGAGTCAATGTGGATGATATTCAGGTGGGCCAGATTGATGGCGGCACCGATTTTTCAGCAAGTCACCTGGCGTTGGGGCATATCGCCCGTGCCAACGGCGAAGTATTCAATGGCCGAACCTATAATGAAGGCGAGGTTATTCCCTTTGAGGCCCAGCGGCCTTATATCGAGCTGGCTGAGGATGCCCAGGGCCTGGCGGGCTTCCGTTTGGGGTTCCAGCAGGCGCGGGGTTCGGTGTCTTCTCATACCACCAGTTTTAGTGGCGCCATGCCCGGCCTGAAGGTACGGGAAGACGAGTCTGGCACCATTTACGATACTGCATTGTTTGCCGGTGAGGGTGAAACAGCCACGAATTACCGCGCATCCCACATTGGTATTGTGCCCAATGGCGATGAGCCGTTGTCCTGTGTTTCTGGGGTGAACTGCGCGCAGCTCACCAACCTGCGCTCCATCATTGTAGGTGACGAAGCTGCGGCAGAGGGCGAGGTAGCCTTCACCGATGGCTTCTTCATCGGGTTCCAGCGTGATGAGAATGTGGACTGGCAAAGCCTGGATGGCGCCAATACCATCAGTGTGGGTAAGGGGGTGTTTATCAACCTGCCCACCAATATGACGGTGGACTTGAGCCAGTTGACCGGTGAGGGTGTAGACCGGTTGCGGACTCATCAGGTGGATATGGGGACGAAGTTGTTTTGATTGTTTCCGGAAATTCCACAAGTTGTAGTGACTAAGATATACACAGAGGCAAGGATGCCCACATTATTGCTCTTGAATGGCTTCAAGTTCTTCTTTTATGCAAATGATCACCCTCCTGCACACGTGCATGTGCTTAAAGGCGAGCGTTGGGCTAAGATTGAGGTGCCGACGCTTGCAGTGAAGTACAGCAATCTGAAGAATCAGGAGCTGCGGGAGTGCTTAAGTATTGTGGAGCGTCATCAGTCTGATTTTCTGGAGAGTTGGAATGCCTGGTTTCAGAGGTAAGTCCGTCCACATTGATGATCGCCATCTGCATGTTGAATTGGATGATGGCCGTGTTATTTCGACACCCGTGCATTGGTATCCGGAGCTTGAGGAAGCTTCCATTGCCCAGGTTCGCGAGTATCGTTTTATTTGCGATGGCACGGGCATCGAGTGGGAGTCTTTGGATTATCATTTGAGTATTGAGGCCATGTTGTCGGGTAATGCCCGTCAAAGCGCCGCGTAAGTTTGCTAAACTCCTGCTTCTGGTATTTCTTCGGGTTGCAGGAGCCGCGTTTTGATCAGATCTTTCTACTGGCACGATTACGAAACCTTCGGCGTGGACCCGGTTCATGACCGCCCTTCCCAGTTCGCCGGCGTACGCACCGATGCCGAACTTAATGTGATCGAAGATCCTCTGGTGATCTTCTGCAAACCGACAGACGATTACCTGCCTTCCCCGGAAGCCTGTTTGATTACTGGTATTACTCCGCAGAAAGCGCTGGAAGACGGCTTTCCGGAGGCGGAATTCATCGCCCAGATCAACGAAGCCTTTAGCCAGCCCGGCACCTGCGCCGTGGGCTACAATAGCCTGCGTTTTGATGATGAAGTTACCCGCCACACCCTGTACCGAAACCTGCGCGATCCTTACGCCCGGGAATGGCAGAACGGTAACTCCCGCTGGGACATCATCGACATGGTGCGCCTGACCTACGCCCTGCGCCCGGAAGGCATCAACTGGCCGAAAAAAGAAAATGGCAGCCCCAGTTTCAAGCTGGAGGAACTGACGGTGGCTAACGGTATTGCCCACGAGGCTGCCCACGATGCGATGTCTGATGTGTTGGCAACCATCGCCGTGGCCAAGCTGATCAAAGAGAAGCAGCCCAAGCTGTTTGATTTCGTTCTGAGCAACAAAGACAAGCACTCCGCCCGGCAAATGCTGGACACCGCTGCCATGAAACCGGTGTTCCATATTTCCGCCAAGTACCCGGCCACCCGCGGATGCTGTGCCCTGGTGGCGCCGGTGGCGGAAAGTCTGAGCAACAAGAACCAGGTGATTGTGTACGACCTGCGGGAAGACCCCACTGAACTGATCAACGCCACCGTGGAGCAGATTCGTGAGCGGGTATTTACGTCACAGGCGGAGCTGGGTGAGGGCGTTAGCCGTTTCCCTTTGAAAGGTGTGCAATTGAACAAGTGCCCGGTGCTGGCCCCGGCCAACATGCTGTCAACCCTGTCGCCGGAACGGCTGGCGGAACTGGAGCTGGACGGCGACGTGCTGCGCGCCAACCTGGCCAAACTGCGGCAAGCGCCAGACCTGCCAGGCCGCATCGCTCAAGCCTTCGAGCAGGATTTCGCCGGCAGCGACCTGACCGACCCGGACGAACAACTCTACGCCGGTGGCTTCATCAGCAAAACCGACCGGGAGAAACTGAACTGGCTGCTGACCCAGCCGGCAGATACCCTGGGTGAGCAGGATGTGAATTTTGAAGACGCACGCCTGCCAGACATGCTGTTTCGTTACCGCGCCCGAAATTACCCGGGCACTCTGAGCGGCGAAGAAATGGAACGCTGGGAAGAATTTCGCAGCCAACGCCTTATGCACCCCAAGAAAGGCTGGCGCTCACTGGAAGAGTACGGCCGCATCCTGCAAAAACTCGCCGCCGACCCGGAGCTCACGCCCAGGAACCAGCAAATCCTCGAAGACCTCCATCTCTACGGCGAATCCCTCATCCCCTACATGTGAAATTGGGGTCAGACCCCAAGACATTTGATGCTGCCAAATGTCCGGGGGTCTGACCCCAACGTTTATCTGCGGCGTTGGAAGTAGACGCTGAGGTTCTGGCCCATGAGGCTTTGGACCTCGCTGCCCAGGGCTTCGGCCTGGATTTGCCGTTGTACGGGAGCGGTGGCTAGGCTGTGGCCGTCTTCGTCCCGGGCTTTGACCAGTTTCCATTCCACTTCGTTGCTGACCAGTGCCAGCAGTTCTTTCAGCTGGGCGGCGTCTTGTGGGCGGAACCAGCGGTCGCGGCAGCCGCCGAGGCTGTAGAAGTCGTCGTCTTTCAGCAGGTTGGCCCAGACGGTGTCTTGTTTGTTAGCCAGCACCATACGGCGTAGCTGGCGCAGGCTGGTGCGGGTGGGTTGCAGCTGGTGCTCTGCAATCAGTCGGCGGATCTGTTTGTCGCCGGCGGTTTGCTCGGCCATGCTGGTGTGCATGTGAACGACGGCACCACTGATGGAGGCGCTGTTGATGAGTGCTGCCAGGGAGAGTTTGGTCATGGCCGGTGAAGGCAGGCGGCCTACTTCCACCCAATGGACCTGATGACCATCGGCCACGAAGCGCTGGGCGATGGACCAGGGCCAGAACACGATGTTGTCCATGTTCAGGCTTTGGGCCATGCGGGTGGCCTTGGCGATGTTGGCCAGGGATTCGTCCACCGCGATCACTTCGACGTCGTCCAGGTATTGCGCCAGCTCCATGGCCCGTTGGCCAGACTGTGCACCGCACACCATAATTCGCAGCGTGGCGGGGAGATTGTCGGTGTTCAGGCCCAGTTCCTGCGCCATCACGGCTTTCAGGCTGGTCTCCGTCCGATAGGCCAGCTGGCTCCATGCCGGCCAGGCTTGTGGCACGTCGGTTTTTGCCAGGCAGAGCTCTTCTGCTTTTTCGTCAAAATTCTGTTTGATGGCTTCTTCTTCGGCGCGGCTGTAATAGCTGGCGGCCATCATCGGCTGCATGGCCAGGGGCCAGTCCACCAGGTTCCATTGCCCCAACTGCATGGCAAAGCTTTGATGGAACAGGGCACCGTACATGGCGCTGATCATCAGCGAGCCAATCAGGGCCTCTTGCGGTTCGCGCACGGCGAATTGCGCCACAATGCTGTCGTTGATCGTGGTTGCCAGGCGCTCTTCATCGTCTTCGGCGGCCAGGGCGTAACCGGTGCGGTCCGCGTATTCGGCAATGGCCAGGCACAGGGGCTGAAGTTCGTCCCGCAGGCTGGCGGTTTGCGCCACTTCCGCCATGATCGCCCGGCGCAGCATCACCACCAGTTCTTCCACGGCGGCGTTGGGCATCAGGGTTTTCTGCAGGGCCAGAATCAGCAGTTCGTCTTCAGCGGCAGCATCCAGAAACACCTCGGCATTCGGGGTGTCCAGATCGTACTGCTGCTGGATGATGGCGCCGACGAATCGGCCGATTTCCTGGTGCGGCAGGCCGTCTTTGCGGAGCAGGGCGATGGCATCCTGCGCCAGGTCGGTGTCTGCCTTGTGAATCTGCAGGTGCTGCGCGCAGGTTAGCATGCCGGAATACACCGAATCCCACTGGGAGCCGGTTTGCAGCAACTTGCGATAATGAAGGTAGGCCACATCGAATTGCCCCTGCAAGCGCTTGGCGTGGGCGACACCGCAGAAAGCGGCGGCAGATTGCCGGTCGCACTCCAGCGCCCGCAGGAAGTATTCCTCCGCCAGGGCCGGGCGCTCGCTCTTTAGCGCCCAGTAACCCAGGTTGCAGTACTGCTGCGCTTGCCCAGGCTGGCTGTTCAGGCTGGCATTGAACAGGGTGTGAGCTTTCTCCAGCTGGCCATCGTCCATCTCCACCCGGCCCAATAGGCCAAGGGCCGCTGCGTTCTCGGGCTCAATGGCTAACGCCTGGTCCAGATACTCCCGGCATTCATGCCGCGCCTTCAACCGCTGAACATAGGAAAGCCCATTGCTGTTGGACTCCCCATACGCCAGATTCGCCTGCAAAACCAACCGCGCCGCCTGAGCCTGAACCGAGCGGGGAAGATGAGCATTGTGATGTTGTACGTGCATGGAACACCTCGTTACCAGCCATGATTCGATGCGGCAAAGGTCTGCAGTTTTTTTGACGGTTTGCCGTGCTTTGAGGGAGGTGCTGCGAAAGGTGTGCCAGTTTGGTGTTTGAATTTGGGGTCAGACCCCAATACATTTGCAGACTCGAAATGTCTTGGGGTCTGACCCCAAAAATAGGAGCGGTTATGGGTTCGCAGGGTATGGGTGTTTATCAGGTAAGGGTCACGCTTTCTGGCATCAGGCCGCCTATCTGGCGGCGCTTACTGATTTCGCCGCAGGCGACGTTTCAGGATTTACACCGGATTATTCAGATTGCCATGGGGTGGCGGGCGTCGCATCTGCATTTGTTTCAGGCGGTGGATGGCAGGCTGATTGGCGACCCGGCGGAGGATGAAGACGACATGATGGGGTTTCTGGATGAAACCCGCTTGCGGGTGGGCAGTGTTCTGAAGCGCGAAGGCCAGGCCATCAAATATGAGTATGATTTTGGCGACAGTTGGGAACACCAGGTGAAGCTGGAGAAGATTCTGCCTGTAGGCGATGAAGGGCAATTGCCCCATTGTATAAAAGCCGCCCGCCAGTGCCCACCGGAGGATGTGGGTGGGGTGCATGGCTACTATGAGTTTTTGGATGCAATGCATGACCCCGCGCACCCGGAACACGAGGGTGTGAAGGAGTGGTGGGGTGGGGAGTTTGATCCCGAGTTTGTGAACCTGGAGGAGATCAATCAGCTGCTTCCAGAGCGGGATGCCCTGTTTGCGGAGAGCGACGTTGATGCGTTGCCACCTGTTGATTTTTGCGGTTTAAGTCCCAGCCAGATGCATGAGCTGCTGCAGAGCCCGCTGCATTGCCCGTCTGTGTTCAAGTCGCTGATCAATGCAAAAACGGTTGATCAGGAACTGGATGCCGCACCCATCCTGCAAATGGCAAAAGTGCTGTTCAACGAGCTGGGCGAGAAGGGCATTCGCCTGACCGGCAAAGGTAACCTGCCGCTTAAGCAGGTGAAGGCCATGATTGAGGCCGCCGGCGAGGAGGTTGTGGTGCCTTTTGCCGGGTACGGTTCCGTGCGTTCCGAGGAGGACATTCTTGGCGTGCAGCTTACCCGTGTGCTATTGGAGTTGGCCGGCTACACCCGAAAGGAAAAGGGCCGCCTGCTGCTGAAGAAAGCCGCCGCCAAACGCCTCGATACCAAAGGCTGGCTAACCCTGTACCAGGACATGTTGGCCGCGGCGTTCTCTGAATTTAACTGGGCCTGGATGGACCATTACGACGGGCTGGACGATATACAAACCGTCGGCCCCTTCTTCTTTTGGCTGCTGGCAGAGAAAGGCGGCGACTGGTTGCCGGTGGATGGCTACATAAACGACATGCTGGCGGCCTTCCCGCAATTGCCCCTTTCAGCGCTCCCGCGGCCGTATGCCAGCGAAGAACAACAAACCCGCTGGGCACTGGATTCCAGGGTAATCCGCCTGCTCCGGCTGTTGGGGTTGATTGAGTTGAACCCGGAGCGAGTGCTGTTCCGCGAGGAGGCTGAGCAACGGCTTCGGAGAACGGCTTTGTTTGAGGAGTTGTTTGCTAAGGCTTAGGGTGGGGTCAGACCCCCGGACATTTGATGGGGTGAAATGTCTTGGGGTCTGACCCCAAATTAGATTCGGCGAACGGGGCCGGGATAACGCGCGACCAGATCATCGGCCGTCAGCAACAGGAAGCCCTCTGTCTCGGCCTGGGCAACGAGAATTCTGTCGAATGGGTCTTTGTGAATTTCCGGCAGGTGGCTAACGGCCAAGGTGTGCAGTGACGAAATTGCCAATTCTGTATAGCCATTATCAACCAGTCCGCGCCGGAGCAGATGTGGGTCAACATGAAAGTCTGGCCGCCCCAGGCCATTTTTGATGACGACTTCCCAGATACTGGCGGCGCTGAAGTACAGCCTGTTATTTTCGTTACTGATCATGGCTGCCGCTTCGGGGGATAACTTATTTGGCTCCGCTGCGGCCCAGAGCAGTAGGTGAGTGTCCAGAAGAAGGTTCATGTCACCCTCCGAACAACTCGGTTATTTCGTCTTGCCCCATCCGATCAAAATCGTCCGGTACTTTGAATTCGCCCGCCAAGAAACCCAATCGTCTCTGTTGACTCTCTTCAGGAGAATCGTAGGCGGTTACCCTGGCAACAGGCTTGCCCGCCTTTGCAATTATGAAAGCTTCGCCTTTGGCGGCGCGGGCGACCAGTTGTGACAGCCGGGTTTTAGCCTCGTGCATGTTGACGGATTCCATCTAGACCACCTTCGGCGCTGCTTAGTTCAATTAGCTTAGTTTAGCTTGTGGGGGCGTTATTGGCTAATGGTAGATAGGATGACGCAAGCGAAAGTTGGGGTCAGACTTCGTAGGAAAGCCCGTTACTGTTGGACTCCCCATACGCCAGATTCGCCTGCAAAACCAACCGCGCCGCCTGCGCCTGAACCGAGCGGGGAAGATGAGCGTTGTGATGTTGTACGTGCATGGAACACCTCGTTACCAGCCATGATTGAGTTATTGTCAAATCTGGTGTATGACCATCAGGCAGCGTTCCTGTCAGATTGATCTTCCACCTGTATTCCATCCTGAAACTGTACGTTATCCACGACCAGCTTCAGTTGG
>NZ_LOCO01000004.1:221118-253347 GCF_001574445.1 Marinobacter excellens LAMA 842 | reverse complement strand
GATGGTTCGGCTTCAGAGCCAACCGTGAACCGCCGTGGTACGGAACCGTATGCCCGGTGGTGTGAGAGGACGGGGGAGGCAACTCCCCCTCCTACTCGATTTACAGATTCCCGGAAATCTGCCGATAAATTGATCAGGGAGTCAATAGTGGCATCCAGAATCCACTAAAGTAGCAGTTATTAACCTGAATCATTTCTTTACTCTCAACGCTGGCCTTAAATAACAAAATGTTTGCGTACGCAATGATAAAGAAGAGGGCACCATGGGCTTACTCGATCGCGCTGCAATTATTTGGGGGGTGGGCATTGCTGTTGCGCTCGGCATTGCCTGTCTGTGGGTGGCACCGTTGTTAGGGCTGGATGCGGCCTCGATGTTGATTGGCCTGGTGCTTGGTCTGGTGGTGGCCGCCGGTTATCTGATTGTGCGGGTACTGGAGCCGATCGAGAAAGGCATTGCCGGCCTGAACGATGGCTCGCTTGCGGAAGGCCACCCCCTGAGAGCCCAATGCCAGCAGTTGCTGGAGGACGCCCGTGCCGGCAAGGCGCTGGTGGAAACCCTGTCTGACAGTGCCGACAAGAACGCCATTTCCGCCGCCGAAGTGTCCTACGCGGCGGATCAGGTGAAAAAACGCCTCGACCGGCAGGTGGAAGAAACCGCCCAGATGGCCGATTACGCCGGCAAGATAACCGAGTCTGTTCGTGAGTCGTCCGAACAGGCCACCAACGCCGCCACCATGGCGTTGCAGAACCGGGAAGTCAGCGTTGAGGGGCGCCAGGCGCTGGTTTCCGCTATTGAAAGTGTCCGGATTGTGCATCAGCAGTCGGGCGAGAATCTCAGCCTGATTCAGGCCCTGAACGAAAAGTCCACCAAGATCCAGGGCGTTACCTCTACCATCCAGGGCATTGCTGAGCAGACCAACCTGCTGGCCCTGAACGCCGCTATAGAAGCAGCGCGGGCCGGTGATCAGGGCCGGGGCTTTGCCGTGGTGGCGGATGAGGTTCGACAGCTGGCGGGGCGCACTGCACAAGCGACCAGCGAAGTGGCGGAAACCCTGGAAGAAATCCAGGGCGATACTTCCCTGATCGTTGCCCGAATTGAGGACCTGGCCCGCTCCGTGGAGCAGGGGCTGACATCCGTTGAAAGTGTTGGCGCGCAGCTGGATCTGATTCGCGACCAATCCGACCGGGTGCAGCAGCAGGTTGCCCGTATTGCAGAGATTGACCAGGCCAATGAGCAGAGTCTGGAACAGGTGTTCTCTGTCATTGAATCGGTGCGAGATCATATTGCTGAAAGTGACAGTAGTGTGGCTTCTCTGGCGGGCCAGGCGGCCACCCTGATGGAACTGGCGGAAAACGCCAATGCCGCGTTCGCGTTGAACAGTAGTCAAAGTTACCACCGATCGTTCTTTGATCAGGCGCGTGCGGGAGCCGCCCAGATCGGTGAGCTTTTTGAGCAGGCCATTCAGCAGGGCAAACTGAGCGAATCGGCCCTATTCGAGAAGAAGCGAGAGCCGATCCCGAACACCAACCCCCAGCAATACAGCAGCGCCTTCGACCGTTTCACTGACCAGGTGCTGCCAGCGGTGCAGGAGAGCATCAAGAATTCCCACGATGCCATCGTCTTCTCCATTGCCTGCGCCCCGGATGGCTACGTGCCAACCCACAATCGGGATTTTGCCCACCCGCCCACCGGTAACCCCGAAGTGGATCTGGTGAAAAGCCGGAGCAAGCGACTGTTCAATGATCGCACCGGTATTCGTTGCGGCAGTCACACTCAGGACATGCTGTTGCAAACCTACCGGCGCGATACCGGTGAGATCATGCATGACCTGTCGGTGCCCATCTATGTCAACGGCAAGCACTGGGGTGGTTTCCGGATAGGTTACCGGCCTTCCGGGCACTGAGGTTCGCTGCTATGCTGCGGGTTTGGTTGAAAGGAGTTGCCCGTGGCTGAGCCTGAGTTTATTCCCGCTGAATCGGATCAGAACAAACCGCAGGGTACGGATGCGGCCCGCAACCTGGCGATCATTGTCTATATTCTGCAGGGACTGGCATTCTTTCTTGGCGGGATCACTGCGCTGGTCGGGGTGATCATCAACTACGTCAAGATGGATGAGGTGCGTGGCACCTGGATTGAGCCCCATTTTCGCTGGCAGATCCGCACCTTCTGGATTGGCCTGCTGTGGCTGGTGATCGGCACCATTACTCTGATGGTTATTATTGGCTGGTTTATCCTTCTGGGGATGGCCATCTGGGTGATCTATCGCATTGTTAAAGGCGCCCTGGCGCTGAACGACGGCAAGGCACCCGAGTAACGGGACGCTCAGTCTTCGGTGACCTCTTTCAGGCGCAGGGCGCTGACCATTCCGGTAAAGCCCATCAGCCCCAGCACGATAATCACCGCGATGTCTGAAATCAGCGACAGCGCGGCGGTAAGCCCCCCGGTTACCAGCAGCAGAACCCCGATCACCGTATTGCTGACGGCGGTATAATCTGTGCGTTTGTTGCCTCCGGCCATATCCACCAGGTAGGTTTTACGCCCCAGGCGCACACCGGCATGGGCGATGCTCAGAACAAAGAATGCGGCGGGGTAGAACCAGGCACCACCGACACCCGGCCCGAAGATCAAGGCACTGAAGCCCACCAACAGGCAGACGGCGCTGGCCATGGCTGCGCCCCGTATGATGACCCGCCGGCTTGAGGTATCCGCCGCCCAGCCCCAGAAACTGGCACTGACCGAGCTGGCCAGGCTACTGGCCAACAGAAACACCCCAAGCATCCAGCCGACATCCGATTGCTTCTGCGCCAGCACCACAAAATAGGGCGACGCCAGGGCAGAGCAAAGCAGCAGCGCCCGAGTAACCACAAAGTGCCGGAACGGCGCGTCGTCTTTCAACAGCGACAGGCTCTGGATGGCTTCGGTCATGGCGTTACTGCCACCGCCGGTTTCACCGGGGAATTCTTCGACACTGGCGAACAGAACACCGGCGATGATCCACAGCGCGGCTGCGAGCAGCAGAAGCAGGCTGTAGAACCCGAGGGTTGGATCGCCACGATCCCAGAACAGCAGAGCGGTCATGGCGACCGTCAGGGAGCCGCCAATGGTGGTGGCAAGGCCAGACAACCGGCCCCGACGGGTTTTCGGGATGCACTTGCCCTGAACGTCTTTCATGGCCACCGAGCAAAAGCCCCGGGCCAGGGAAAACACCACTAACCCTGCAATGATGCCCAGGCCGGCAGCATAACCTTCCAGAAACCAGACGCTGGCGGCCATACCAACCACGCTGACTGACTGCCCGAAGCTACCCAGTGTCCAGAACCACTTCCGCACCGCCTTGCGCCGAACCCAGGCGGCAATCACCATTTGAGGCACCATGGAACCGGATTCCCGTATCGGCACCAGCCAGGCCACCAGGGCAGGGGCGCCGACGGCGCTCATCATCCACGCCAGAACGGTTTTCGGGCTGATCAGAAGGTCGCCGAGCTTGGTCAAAACATTGGCCGCAAGAATCAGAAAGAAATTCCTGGGTACCTCCCGGCAAGCTTCTTCGGGAATGTCTTTGCAGACCCTGGCGTCTTCTTCGTTAGCGATGAGGGCATACAGCTGGTCAACGGGGGCGTTACTCTGGCCAGGCAAGGTTGTTCTCCTTATTTCACAAGAGCGCAAGCATAGCAGGTTGCCGGGTGCCTGATCACCGGCTTGGAGGGTGCAAGTGCCACGCTGCGGGCTTCCAGCAGGGTTGCCTGGGCCCGGCAGGTGATGCTTAATGGGCGCCTGAGATCAGGAGCCCGATATGCTGAGTTACCTTCACGCCTTTCACGCTGGCAACTTTGCCGATGTGCAAAAACACGCTGCCCTCACGCTGGCGCTGGCCATGATGCAGGCGAAAAAGACCCCGATTGCCTGTTTTGATACCCACGCCGGCAGTGCGATGTACGATCTGGCCAGCGACCGGGCCAGGAAAACGGCGGAGGCCGACAGCGGTATCCAGCGATTGTGGGCCATGCGCCAGAGGCTGGCGTCAACGGACTGGCGCCCGATGCTGGAGGTGTTGGCACGTCATAATGGTGCTGGTGAAACCCTGGCCCATTATCCCGGTTCTCCCGCCTGGTTTGCGGAATTTGCCCGCCCTGGTGATTCCGTGACGGCCTTTGAACTGCACCCGTCCGAGGGGCGAGCCCTGGAAATCTGGGCCCGTGATGCCGGTATCCGGGTGCTGCAGCAGGATGGACTGGCAGGGCTGGTCCGACAGTTGCCTCCGCCCCAGCCAAGACTGCTGACCCTGATAGATCCCTCCTATGAGATCAAAGACGATTACCAGCAGGTTTCTGATACTTTGCACAAGGCATGGAAAAAATGCCGTCACGGGGTCTATCTTATCTGGTATCCCATCCTGACCAGCGGATTGGAGCAGCGCCTGATCAGCGAGCTGGAAAAAGGCGACGTGCGCAAGATCCTGCGCCATGAGGTGCGGCTGGATCAACCGCCGGAGCGCGGCATGGTCGGTTCAGGTTTGTTGGTGGTGAATCCGCCCTGGGGCTTTGAACAACGCTTCGTGGCTATGATGGATGATGTGCAGGGCGACGCAGGGCTTGGCTTATCTCAGTCCCTGAGCTGGCTGGTTCCGGAATAATCTGGCGGGAGTATCGCATTGGCGAATGACGTTGTTGAAGACCATCCTTATCTGCCTGGCGGACTAATTACGCTGGACCAATGGAAAACCCCTGAGACCTCGGTTCAGAAAACCATCCGCGGCGCCTTTCGGGACATTCTTGACCAGTTGAGAGCCGGTATCAGTCCGGAGGAGCAGGCATTCCAGAGCCTGGATGATCTGCCGATGCTGTCTGGGGATCGGCTGAAGGAATTTGCACCGGAACCGGATGCCGCATTGCTGGCGCAGGTATTGGTGGACCAGTTCGATCAGCTACATCGTGACGGAGCCAGCCATCGCGAGGTGAACTTTGTGGTGGCGCCTCCGTTTTCCGGGGTGAAGGAAGCCCTGCGCTGCCTGTCCCGGAGAGTGCTGACACCCCCGGATAACCTGTTGATGACAGCGCAGGACGCTGGCGCCTGGTGGGACGAACAACTGTCCGGCGGCGACTGGGTGATTCCGGAACTGGCGGATTTTTGGCTCAGGCACCCAGCCGGGCTGAACCTGCTCCGGGAACTCTTTGCCCGCATTGCGCTGGATCAGGCCGGCAACGGGATGGTTGGCTGTTCCAGCTGGTGCTGGCAGTTCTGGCGCCAGTATTCACCGGAGCTCAGCCTGGCACCTTACACCCTGGCGCCGCTGACTGGTGAGCAATTGACCCGGTGGCTGGATTACCTGGCGTCCGGCAAGGGAGAGCAGCAGGTTACTGCCAGAATGACCCGCGATGGGTTGTATGTTCTGCCGGCACCCGGGCAGGACTTTGACCTGAAATACAGCAGCTTTAACCAGGACCTGGCAACCCTTGCTCGGGGCAACCGGGGTGTGGCGCTCGCCATCTGGCAACGTACCTTGCGGGCCCGGCCCGAGAGAGACGATGAAGACTCGGGCAAGGAAGTTGTCCGGCTGGCCGGGCGTCGGTGCTGGGTTGCCCCGCTGGATCAGATCAGCCTGCCCTCGGTGCCTGCGAGTGCCGGGCGACAGCCGAGCCACATTCTGCATGCCTTGCTGTTGCACGACGGCCTTGATACCGAGCAGGTGGCATTGGTGACCGGGCTACAGAAACAGGATATTGCCTTGACTCTGGACCGGCTAATCCGGTCCGAGCTGGTTGGCCGAGCACCTGAATCGGATGTGTATCGGGTCACCCCACTGGGGTACTCCGCCGTTCGCAAGAACCTTCAGGCCCGGGGCTATCCCGTGGATGGTTTCTAGGAGATCTCGATGGGCGATTTCGGTTTCAAGGAGACATTTGCTTCGATCACTACTGACGCGTTGCTGAATGCATTGATGGTGGTGATACTGGCATCGTTAGTGATCATGCTGGTGCAGAAGCTGCTCCCGGCCCTCGCCGGCAAGCTCGGGGGCAAACTCAGGCTTTACCTGCTGGCGTCAGTACCGCTGCTGCGGTTACTGATTATTGTGCTGGCCATCGTGACGGTAGTGCCCATCCTGGTGGAGCCGTCTTTTGAGAACATGGTGGCAATTTTCGGGGCCCTGGGCCTGGCGCTGGGGTTTGCCTTCAAGGATTACGCCAACAGTCTGATCGCGGGCATTGTGACCCTCTATGAGATGCCTTATCGCCCGGGGGACTGGATTGAGGTGAACGGTCGTTACGGTGAGGTGAGGTCTATCGGTACGCGGGCAGCGGAGATTGTCACCCTGGATGATACCGTGATCGTGATTCCCCACAGCCTGCTGTGGAATACTTTGCTGGCGAACGGCAATGACGGCACCGACAACCTGATGTGCGTGGCAGAGCTGCACCTGGAGCCGAACCACAACGTGGCGCGAATGCAGCACCTGTTTCGGGACGTGGTATTTACCTGCCCGTTGACCAAAACCTATCAGCCGGTGATCGTGACCGTTTCCGCCACCGACGATGCGATGCGCTATCGCCTCAAAGCATATCCACTGGAGCCCAGGGAGCAAAGCCGGTTTATCTCGGATCTGACTGCAAGAGCGGCCGATGTCTGTGCCCGGGAAGGCGTTCGGATGGTATCAAAACGGGTGACAGGCGCAGACTAGAGCTCCATGGAGCGCTAGGGCTGTGTCCATTCATCCACAAATTTCAGCAGGGCCATGCCGGTTTCGCCGGTCTGTTCGAGGTATTTGTCCCGTACCGGCAGGCTGGCCTGACGGAATCGTTCCCGCTCCTCGTCATCCAGCAGAACTACCTGTATACCACCGGCTTCCACCATACTTTCCAGGCGCTGCTGGTTGAGCGTTTCCTGGCTTTCCCAGGCGAACCCCGCCAGATCCCGCACCGCATCGTTCAGCCAGGTGCGTTCCCGGTCGGGCAGGTCGTTGTACCATTGCTGGTTCGAGACGATAGAGGCGACAAAATAAGAAGCCCGGGCCATGGTGAGGGTGGTCTGCACCTCGTGGAAGTCCATTTCCTCAATGGCAAACACCGGGTTGGTCTGGCCGTCGATCTTGCGTAGCTGAAGGTCACTGTAGACTTGGGAATAGGGCGTCTGAACCGGCTCCGCCCCGTACGCACGGTAAGCCTCGGCAGCCATGTTTGACGTCATCGTACGGATGCGCAGGCCCTGGAAGTCGTCTGGCGAGCGCAGGGGCTGATTGGCGGTCCAGGTCATCCAGCCTTCCGGAATAAAGCCCAGGAGGTGCAAGCCGGTTTGCTGGTAGGGTTGCTGAAACTGTGAAATCAGCTCCGGATCTTCCAACAACTGGCGTGCGGCTTCCGGTTGCTCGGGCATAAGAAAGTGCAGGTTGAAAATGCCAGATTCCGGAACCGTGTCGGCCAGGTGGCCGGGTGAGGCAAAGGCCAGGTTCACTGAGCCATTGCGGGCCAGTTCCGTGAGCTGGGTGGATGTACCCAGAGACCCGTAAGGAAAGACGTCTACTTCGATAAGGCCGTCAGAAATATCCTCAATGTGGGAGCGGAATGCCTCTGCATACTGATGTTGTACGCTGCCTTCAATCTCTTCGAGGGCAAAGCGCCAGGTGATCGGGTATTTCTCCGAGATGGGTTGCAGGCTGCCCTGATCACCGGGCGCCGGGTCGTCGGAACATCCGGAGAGCATCAGGGAGCAGGCTGCCAGTGCAAGCCAGGGGCGGATGGGTGTTTTGATCATAACGGTCGGACTCCGGCCCGGAAAAATGAAAAGCAGTTCGTTATTCCTCACAGAAAGGTATCACAAGATGAAGCCACTGGCAGATCCGGATAGGCCGTAATATAACCGGGGCACACAATAAAAAGCCCCGCTTGAAGCGGGGCTGAAGGACGAACCGAGTTGCAGGGTTCGCTTACATCATGGAGTCAACGCGATTACGTACTTCCGGGTCGCTGCTGTAGGCCGTTGCAATGGCGTTGTAAGTCGGGATGTCCATACCGACTTCCTCGATCACACCCACCATCTTGTCGTTGGCTTCCATTTGCAGTTCCTGGGCTTCTTGCTGGGAATCCGCAGCTTCAATCTTTGCGATGTAGTCCTCACGAACTTCCATCACACCAGATTGTGCTTCCACGAACTGCTGCAGATCGGAATCGCTGTAGTTAGCGTCCTGAGCATTTTGAGCCGCTGGGTCTGCGTATTCAGCGCCTTGCTGAGCATCTTGCTGGGCAATGGCAGGTGCAGCCGCGAGCATGGCCATGGAAGCGGTAATGGAAATCAGCAGTTTATTCATAAACAAGCTCCTTGAGGTTTGGCGGGCATCCGGGATGTTCCGCCGATTTGTGAAACACGCCAAAGACATAACAAGTGCTGTGCCAACTTCCAAAAATAAGTATAAAATCAATAAAAACAGTAGTTTGTGATTGTATTAGCATTACGTTCGGGTAATTCTGGTTGTGGCGAAATGCCACATGTGGCACAAATGCTGTGACACTTCTACATAGGAATCGCTCATGGCTTCCCTTGGCCGCCGTATTGGTGACCTGTTTCGCTCGCTGCAGTTGACGCTGGTTCTGAGCATCGTGGTTCCGCTGCTGATGTTCAGTGGTATTGCGATATACATCGGCCTGGGCGCGGTCGAAAAAGCATTGAATGAGCGCCTTCGCGAAGACCTTGAGCTGGTTGCCAGGGCGGTCAGCGGCCCGCTGTCCAATGCCCTTGTGGAGAAAGACGAACTGGTGCTTGGGGAATCCCTTAAATCCATCTTCCAGATTGGCCGCATTTCCGGGGCGTCCGTGTTTGATGAAGAAGGTAACCGGGTGGCGAGCCTTGGGGTGGCGGATTCTGACGTCACCAACAGCGTGAGTGCCGAGCGGGTCATCGCCAGTGGCGAGCTGGGCGGTGCTTTCCGGCGGGTTGATGGCGAATCGGTGTTTTCGCAGTTTACGCCACTGGTCGGCGAAGACGGCCGTATTCAGGGCCTGCTACAGGTGACGCGACAGCGCAGTGACTTCCACGACCTGGTGGCCTCCAGCCGCTGGTGGGCGGTGGGGATCTGGTCTGTACTGGCTATGACCATCATCCTGGTGGTGGTGCTGGGGCATTACCGTACTGTGGGGCGCCACGTGAATGGATTGATGGAGAACATGGATAAACTGGCGCCTGGCCGTTGGCTTCTGGCGACCCCTGCGGCCGGCCCTCGGGAGTTGCGACAGATTCATCGGGGTATTCGGGATATGGGCCGGCGCATGGGCGATGCCGAGGCCGAGATCGAAGACCGGATTGCCCGGGAAAGAGCGCTGGCCGAACAACTGGAGTACCAGGAGAAGGTGGCCATGATCGGCCGCGTCGCCGGCGGGGTTGCCCATGAGTTGGGGGCGCCGCTGAATGTGATTCAGGGCCGTGCCCGGATACTCGCCAGGGCGGGGCTGCCGGACGATCAACAGCGGCACCTTAAGGATATTGAGCACCAGGTGCAGCGGATGACCACCATCATTCAGCAATTACTGGACTGTTTCCGGCACGTGCCAGACTCCAGGCGACCACTGGACCTGTCTGATGTTCTGCGAGACGTTCTGGCCCGCGCATCCGAAGACGAACGGTGCAGTCGTTGTCAGCTTGAGACCCAAGGCATTGATCAGTCCATGCCCACCCGGGCTGAGCCGCTACGGGTTGGCCTCGCCTGCCTGAATGTTATCCGTAATGGCTGCCAGTCTGCCCGCAGCCGGCTAAGGGTAACGGCCCATCAGTCCGATGATTGCTGGGAAATCCGGATAGAGGATGACGGGCCGGGTATTGCGCCTGAGGATAGGGACAAGATCTTCGAGCCCTTCTACAGTACCCGCCCTGCTGGCGAGGGCACCGGCCTGGGGCTGGCCGTTGTGAACAGCGTCATAAAGGAACATGGAGGTCGTGTGGGTGTGGAGGAGAGTAGCCTGGGCGGGTGTCGAATGAGTCTGTATTTTCCCAGGGAGACCGGCGTATGAGTGATTCGGTAGCAACCATATTACTGGTTGAGGATGACCAGAGCCTGGGCCAGTTGCTGGCCGAAGAGCTGGAGATGGACGGTTACACCATGCTCCGGGCCGGGACCGTTGATGAGGCCCGGCAGCAGCTGCGGGAACAACGGCCAAGCCTGATCGTCTCGGACCTGCGACTGCCGGATGGCGACGGCCTGCAGGTGCTGTCGTTTCAGCAGGCAGAGCATCCGGGCATTCCCTTTATCGTGATTACCGCCTTTGGCACGGTCGATCAGGCGGTGGATGCACTGAAAGCCGGTGCCGATGATTTTCTGACCAAGCCCCTTTCGACGGACCACCTGAGGCTCAAGATAAAGCGGCTGTTGGCCCAGGCGGACATCAACCGGCAGTTGGCGGAGATTCAGGCCAGTCAGAATGGTGGAAATAACCTGGGCCTGGTGGGCGACAGTCCGGCCATGGCGCGCTTGCGCACCGAAATCCGGCAGGTGGCCCGTAGCCAGGCGGCGGTTCTGATCAACGGTGAAAGCGGGACCGGCAAGGAGCTGGTGGCCCGGGCAGTGCACCAGCAGAGTGATCGGGCCGGGCAGGCGTTCCTGGCCGTAAACTGTGCGGGCATTCCGCCGGACCTGATGGAAAGTGAATTCTTTGGCCATGAAGCCGGCGCCTTTACCGGCGCCAGACAGGGGCGCAAGGGGCTGTTTGCGGAAGCCAGTGGTGGCACCTTGTTGCTGGACGAGATTGGTGAGATGCCCCTGGCTCTGCAGGCCAAGCTGCTACGGGTGCTTCAGGAAGGCTCCATCAAGCCGGTCGGCTCTGATCATGAGGAAACCGTGGATGTGCGGATTCTCGCCGCCACCCACGTTGATCTTATGAAGGCGGTGGAGCAGGGGGAGTTCCGGGAGGATCTGTACTATCGCCTGGAAACCCTGTCTCTCGGTATTCCGCCACTTCGGGAACGGGGTGAGGATGTTGAATTGCTGGCCATGCATTTCCTCAAGGAAGCCTGCCGCCGCCACAACCGGGGGTTTATCAAACTCAGTGATGTGACCCTTCGAGTGCTTCGGGACTATCCGTTCCCTGGTAACGTTCGGGAGTTGTCCAGTGCCGTTGAGCGGGCGGTTACCTTCTGCGAGGGCGATACCATTCAACCGGAGCATTTGCCGGAGCGCATCCGAAAGCGTCAGGGGGTCTCTCCCCAGCCTTTGGCGGCACCGGGTTCGGTCAATCTGTCAGAGTGGCCAACGCTGGAGGCCTTACAGCAGGACTATGTGCGCCGGGTGATGGCGGCGGTGGATGGTAACAAGCGTCGGGCAGCCCAGATTCTGGGTATCAACCGGCGGACGCTTTACCGCTGGCTGGAAACCGAAACAGGACCGGCAAATGACTAATCAGAAGCAGGCCATGCTCTATGGCCTGGCAACCGTGTTGCTGTGGTCCACTGTGGCAACCGCCTTCAAACTGGCCCTGGCCGAGCTGGCTCCGGTGCAGATGTTGCTGGTGGCTTGCGCCGCTTCAGTATTGGTCATGGGTGGAATCCTGATGGCCCAGGGCCGTTGGCATCTGGTATTTGAACTTTCCCGGCGGCAGTACCTGCAGTCTGTCGGGATGGGTCTGATCAACCCGTGCCTGTACTATTTCTTCCTGTTCGGCGCCTTTGACCGCCTGCCGGCGCAGGAAGCGCAGCCTCTCAACTATACCTGGGCGTTGGTGCTTGCTTATCTTTCGGTGCCTTTTCTGGGCCAGAAACTGCGCCGCATCGACATCCTGGCTGGTCTGGTTTGCTATGCCGGCGTGGTGGTCATTGCTACCCGGGGCGCGGTCACCAGCCTCAGCTTTTCAGATCCGCTGGGCGTCGCCTTCGCGTTGGGTAGCACCCTGGTGTGGGCCAGCTACTGGATTATTGCCACCCGCGACACCCGTGACCCTGTGGTTGGCCTGTTCCTGAATTTCCTGTTTGGCTTGCCGTTCATAACCCTGGCGTGCTGGTACACGGTGGGGCTCGAACTGCCGCTGGGCCGATCCCTGACCGCGGCGGTCTATGTGGGTGTGTTCGAGATGGGAATCGCCTTTGTGCTCTGGTCCCAGGCTATGAAAAAGGCTGAGAACACGGCGAAGGTCAGCAACCTGATCTTCATCTCACCGTTTCTGTCATTGGTGTTTATCTACTTCATTCTCGGCGAAACCATCATGCCGTCTACCTACGTTGGGCTGACGCTGATCATGGCCGGGTTGTGGTTGCAGCAGCAGAAGGTTCGGGTTCGGCAGCGGGGGCTCGACCATGGGTGAGGGCTGGTACCTCTACCTAGTTCGCACCAGAACCGGCAGCCTGTATACCGGCATTACCACAGACGTGGAACGCCGCTTCTCAGAGCATCAGGCCGGGGCCCCTAAGGGGGCCCGCAGCCTGCGAGGCAAAGGGCCTTTGACCCTGGCATTCCAGGCATCGGTCGGAAACCGTAGCCGGGCCTCGCAACTGGAATGGCAGGTCAAACGCTGGTCCAAAGCCCGTAAAGAAGCGCTTATCAGAGGTGCTCTCAGCTTGCCAGATGGGTCCTGACATGGTCGGCGGCAACCTGCACGGCCTCGGTGGCGCGGTCCAGTTGGCCGCAATGGACCTGAAACACGTGCCACAGGTTATTGTAGATCTCCAGCCGGGTTGCTACGCCATCTCGCTTGGCGATATCTGCCAGCCGGGTAGCATCGTTCAGTAGAATTTCCTCGCTGCCAACCTGGATCAGTAACGGCGGCAAGTTATCCAACTGGCCATACACCGGCGATATCAGTGGCGTGGTCAGCGGTGTGTCGCCGGCGTACATTCGGGCGGCGTTGGCGGTCCAGCTTTCCTGCAACACCGGCTCGCGCTCCGGCTGATAGAGCGCGCCCTGGCTGAGATCAACCCAGGGCGAGAAACAGGTGATTGAGGAGGGCAGCGGGTGTTTGTGGTCACGCAGCTTCATCGCCAGAGCGATGGATAATCCGCCGCCGGCGGAATCACCGGCCAAGGCAAGGCTATTGGCCGACAGGCCCTGGCTGATCAGCGCCAGGTAAACGGATTCGGCATCGTCCAGAGCTGCCGGGAACGGATGTTCCGGAGCCAGGTGGTAATCGGGGGTAATCACTTCGCACCCGGACAGCTTGGCCAGGTGCCCGGTGATACCCCGATGGGTGCTTGCAGAGCCAATAATGTAGCCGCCGCCGTGGAGGTAGAGGATCGTTCCGGATGGCGTTGCTGTTGCCGTGGTTCGTAACACGGGAACGTCGCCCAGGTCGTCTCGGACAAATCGGGCGCCGCGCGGAGGCACAGACGACCGATAGGCCTGGCGAATCAACTGGCGTTGCAGTTTCAGGGGTACAGCATTCGAGAGCATCGGGCGGACCAAGCGCTGCATTGTCTGGCGCAGCCCGGCTTCAAGAAGCGGCTGGAACATCTGTGTTCTCCCTCGTGAATGCGTTAGGATGTCGAACAATTCTCGATTCATGACAGGCGTTTAACTCTACGTGTACTGGAAAACAGATACCATAGAAATTCCGAACTGGGACAGACATTCTTTGCTGGATCGTCTGGAACCCTTTGATCCGGCCATCAACCGTGAACTCAGTGTCGAGATGGAGGCCTACTGCCGTTTTTATGGCCTGGACTTATGGGTAGAGCACCCGGAGGTTACTTACCATCAGGGTTACATCAAGGCTGAACGGCATGAGGTGATGGTTCATTACTTCCGGCTGCCGGAGTCGTCTGCCCCCAAAGGCACGGTGTTCATTCTGCATGGTTACTTTGATCATGTGGGGCTGTACACGCAGCTGATTGACCGCTGCCTTGGGGCCGGTTTTGATGTCTTGGCCTACGATCAGCCCGGGCACGGGTTGTCCAGCGGTACGCCGGCAGCCATAGGTAGCTTTCTGGAGTACCAGGCGGTGTTGTCGGAGGTGATGGCCCATGTGCGGGATAAAATCCGCGGCCCCTGGTTTGCGGTAGGCCAGAGTACGGGTGGGGCGATTCTGATCGACTACCTGTTATCGAATCACCATAACCGGGAAACCTCGGATTTCCGCAGGGTGGTGTTGCTGGCGCCACTGGTTCGTCCCATGGGGTGGTTGGGCGCCAAGATTCTGCACAGTCTGGTCAAGCCGTTCCTGACCCGCTGGCGGAGGGTGTTCGGAGCCAACAGTGGCAACGCGCGCTTTCTGGACTTCCTGCGGGAGCATGATCCCCTCCAGGCCAGAGCCGTGCATGTGGATTGGGTGACGGCCCTGCGTAAATGGGTGCCACATATAGAATCGGCACGGCCGGTGGATTTTCCGGTGACGGTGGTCCAGGGGGAAAAGGATCTGACCGTGGACTGGCAGCACAATTTGCGGATTATCCGGAATAAATTTGCCTCAGTAAGGGAACAAAGAATCCCGGATGGGCGTCATCATCTGGTAAACGAAGCGCAGGATTTGCAGGCGACGGTGTTTAACACCATTATTGATACGTTCGCGGAATAACACATTGGTTTGCGCCACTTGGTGGCCGCCAGTCAGGAACTGAAGCAGGAGATAGCAGTGAAAAAGACCATTCTTGCCTTTGCAGTGGCAACCGTTGGCCTCAGTGGCTGTATGACTTACGACCCTTACACTGGTGAGGAGAAGACCTCCAGTGCCACCAAGGGCAGTATTATTGGTGCTATCGGTGGTGCTGCTGTGGGTGCGGCAACCTCCAGCAAAAGTGACCGCGGCAAGGGCGCGTTGATCGGTGCGGCTGGTGGGGCGGCCATCGGCGGCGGTATCGGCTACTACATGGATCGTCAGGAAGCCGAGCTGCGTCATAAGCTGGAAGGCACTGGCGTTCGGGTGGTTCGTAACGGTGACCAGATTGAATTGATCATGCCTGGCAACATCACTTTCGATACCAACCAGTCCACCATCCGCCCTGGCTTCAACGACACCCTGGAATCCGTGGCTCTGGTGCTCAAGGAATTCGACAAGACGATTATCCAGATCGAAGGCCACACCGACAGCACAGGATCTGAAAACTACAACCAGCTGTTATCAGAGCGCCGCGCGTCATCCGTTCGTGACTTCCTGCTGAATCAGGGTATTGAGCCGCGCCGGACCCGCGCTGTGGGCTATGGCCAGCGTTACCCGATCGCCTCCAACGACACCGCTTCTGGCCGTGAGCAGAACCGTCGTGTTGAGTTGACTCTGGTGCCGATGCAGTAAAGCCCGGCCGGGTTTTGCCATCGCCCAACGAAAAAGCCCCGGCTGCAAAGACCGGGGCTTTTTGTTTGCCGTGTTGGCAGGTGTGGCATCAGTTGGTGTTACTGGGCAGCCACTCATCAATGCGTTTTTTGAGTTCATCCAGCTGGTTCTCGCCAGACTCCTTCAGCTCGCCCAGCTTGGTTCGGGCCGTTTCAATCTGGTCTTCCATGGCCTGGATGCGTTCTGAGAAGTCCCTCTGAATCTTGGCCTCAGCTTCTTCGTCCTTTGCTTTGGCAATTTTCTCATTGGCCTCAGCTCTCAGACTTTCGATCTGTTTGCTCCAGTGCTCGGTCTGGGTTTCCAGTTTTCGCTGCAAAGAATCCTTCAATGACATAGCTAACTCTCCTGTCGGGCCGGGCATTTACCACGACCGTTTCAATGAGTGGTACCTACCAGCATGGCCTCGGGTGCTGGAAACTCAAGGGCGTCAGGATTAAGTTTTGTTGAAGTCACCTTGATTCGGGGTATTGTGGCCCGAAATGGCATAAAAAAACCGGAGCCAGGCCCCGGTTTTTTGCGTAAGCACTGCGCTCAGAACAGTACCCGACAACGGATAGTGCCTTTCACCTGGCGCAGTTTTTCCAGTGCCAGCTCACCGTAGGCTTTGTCGACATCAATCACCACGTAACCGATGTCCTCCTTGGTTTGCAGGTACTGGCCACACACGTTGATGCCGTTCTCGGAGAATACCTGGTTGATCTCGGACATCACGCCCGGCACGTTCTCGTGGATGTGCAGCAGGCGGTGCTGGTTCGGGTGCGACGGCAGGGCCACTTCCGGGAAGTTCACAGAGGATACGGAGGTGCCGTTGTCGCTGTACATGGCCAGCTTCTCGGCCACTTCGCGACCGATGTTTTCCTGAGCCTCGATGGTAGAACCGCCCACGTGGGGGGTCAGGATGCAGTTGTCGAACTCGCGCAGCGGAGAGATGAACTCTTCATCGTTGGACTTCGGCTCAACCGGGAACACGTCTACCGCAGCACCCAGCAGCTTGCCGGAACGGAGGGCGTCGGCCAGGGCGTCAATGTCGACCACGGTGCCCCGGGATGCGTTCATCAGGATGGAGCCAGGCTTCATCTGGGCGAACTGCTCGGCCTTGAACATGTACTTGGTGGCCGGCGTTTCCGGTACGTGCAGGGAAACCACGTCTGCGATGTTCAGCAGTTCCTGCAGGGTGCCTACCTGGGTGGCATTACCAATCGACAGCTTGGAGACCACATCGTAGAAGTACACATCCATGCCCAAGCCTTCGGCCAGAACACTGAACTGGGTACCGATATTGCCGTAGCCGATGATGCCAAGCTTCTTGCCACGGATTTCGTAGCTGTTCTTGGCGGATTTCAGCCATTCGCCCCGGTGCGCCTTGGCGCTCTTCTCAGGCACGCCGCGCAGCAGCAGGATGGCCTGGGCCAATACCAGCTCGGCGACGGAGCGAGTGTTGGAAAACGGTGCGTTGAATACCGCAACACCACGGCGGGTGGCGGCTTGCAGGTCGACCTGGTTGGTGCCAATACAGAAACAGCCCACGGCCACCAGCTTTTTGGCGGCGTCAAATACCTTCTCGGTCAACTGGGTGCGGGAGCGGATACCGACGAAGTGCGCATCGGCAATCTTCTCGATCAGCTCTTCCTCGCCCAGGGAATGGGACAGGTACTCAATGTTGGTGTAACCCGCAGCGTTCAGGGTATCAATGGCGGATTGATGCACGCCTTCCAGCAGCAGGATCCGGATTTTGCTCTTTTCGAGAGACGTATTTGACATGGGCTTGCTTCCGAACCTTTCGTCACGTGAAATGACCGCGGCCGGGGATCGTCAACCCGGCTCACAGAACAGGGGCGGTATGATACCATAAAAGGAACTTTTCACAGCGCGCCGGTTTGCCTGAATCAATTCCTTGCGAATCGCCGAACCACAGGCCCGGCCCAAACCTGACGAGACTGACGCATCCATGAATTCCGAACAGATCATTGCTTCCCTGAAAGAGCTGGTGGCCGCCGGTGACGCACCGGGAAAAGTGCTGACGGACCCGGCCGACCTGGACACCTACGGCAAGGACTGGACCAAGATTTATCCTCCCAAACCACTGGCAATTGTTCTGCCCAAGACCACTGAGCAGGTGCAGGCGCTGGTGAAGTTTGCCAATGAGCACCAGATAGCGCTGGTGCCCTCAGGCGGACGCACGGGTTTGAGTGCCGGTGCGGTGGCGGCGAACGGTGAGGTGGTCGTCGCGTTCGACAACATGAATCAGATTCTGGATTTCAACGCCAGCGACCGAATTGTGCGCTGTCAGGCTGGGGTGGTGACTGAACAGTTGCAGAATTTTGCCGAAGAAAACGGCCTGTACTACCCGGTGGATTTTGCCTCAGCGGGTTCCAGCCAGCTCGGCGGCAACCTGTCCACCAATGCCGGTGGCATCAAGGTGATCCGCTACGGCATGAGCCGCGACTGGGTGGCTGGCCTGAAAGTGGTCACCGGTAAGGGCGATATCCTGGACCTGAACAAGGACCTGGAAAAGAACAACACCGGCTACGACCTGCGCCATCTGTTTATCGGTGCCGAGGGTACCCTGGGCTTTATTACCGAAGCCACCATGAAGCTCACCCGCCAGCCAGACAACCTGACGGTGCTGGTGCTGGGGCTGGGGGACCTGACCAACACCATGGATGTGCTGCAGAAGTTCCAGAGCAAGCTGGACCTGACCGCCTACGAGTTCTTCTCCCATCAGGCCATGGGCCACGTTCTGGCTCACGGCCAGGTGCAGGCCCCGTTTGAAACTGAAGCACCTTACTATGCGCTGCTGGAGTTCGAGGCAGTCTCTGACCAGGTGATGGACGACGCCATGGCGCTGTTCGAGCACTGCGTAGAGGAAGGCTGGGTACTGGATGGCGTGATCAGCCAGAGCGAAACCCAGGCCCAGAACCTGTGGCAGCTGCGGGAGCGGATTTCCGAGTCGATTGCCCCGCGTACCCCTTACAAGAATGACATTTCCGTGGTGGTGTCAAAAGTGCCGGGTTTCCTGCAGGAAATCGAGAGTGTGGTGACCGATCACTACCCGGACTTCGAGATCATCTGGTTCGGTCATATTGGTGACGGCAATCTGCATCTGAACATTCTCAAGCCTGAAGGTATGGCTAACGAGGATTTCTTCGAGAAATGCCAGCAGGTGAACAAGTGGGTGTTTGAGATCGTCGAACGCTATCAGGGCAGTGTGTCCGCCGAACACGGTGTGGGCATGACCAAGAAGCCCTACCTGCAGTACACCCGCAGCGAGGCGGAAATTGCCTATCTGCGCGGCATCAAGCAGGTGTTCGACCCCAATGGCATCATGAACCCGGGCAAGATTTTCGATTGATCCGGGTTCGTTGAAGGCGAGGTTTTCGGCGAGTGCAGGAACACATAGTCGTGCTCACCGGCGCTGGTATCAGCGCTGAAAGCGGTCTCTCCACCTTCCGCGACAGCGGCGGCCTGTGGGAGCAACACAGCGTGTACGACGTGGCCACGCCGGAGGCCTTTGCCCGTAATCAGGAACTGGTGCTGCGTTTCTACAATGAGCGCCGGCACCAGCTGGAATCCGCTCAGCCCAATCCTGCCCATCGCCTGCTGGCCGAGCTGGAAAGCCGCTACCGCGTCACGGTGGTTACCCAGAACGTGGATGACCTGCACGAGCGGGGCGGCTCCACCAACGTGCTACACCTTCACGGCGAACTCACCAAGGCCCGCAGCTCTGGTTTCCCCGAGCTGATCTACGACATCGGCTACAAGGAAATTCACCCCGGCGATGTATGCGAACGCGGCACTCAGCTGCGGCCGCATATTGTCTGGTTCGGTGAGGAAGTGCCGATGCTGGATGCGGCGGCGGAAGTGGTCCGTACCGCTGACCGGCTGTTAATCGTGGGCACGTCCCTGCAGGTATACCCGGCTGCCGGCCTGGTTTATGAAGTGGATATTGATGTGCCCATCACGGTGATTGATCCCGGCGAGCCTGCCTCGGTTTCCAGGGCAAGGGTCATTCGCAAAAGTGCGAGTGACGGCTTGAGTGAGTGGGTCTCGACGTTGACCTAGCACCCATGTTTGGAGTGCTGCTATGGGGAGGGCTTTCCAAAACTGTGCGGAGCCATGGATGGCGGAGCCCAAGCGTCACAGGGATGTGCCGCAAGGAGCGTGTTTTGGAAAGCCCTCCCCATAGCAGCACTGCGCTCGGTAGTTGCCCCCCCCCGACAGGACTCTTGCCTCAACCACGGAGGTATTTCTCGAGTTCTGATCTAAAGGCCGCCTGTACGCCCAGCCTTTTTAACATCCAGTAGTGCCCTGCAATCATCCGGTCTATAAAGATGCTCTCCACGGGTGGCTTGAAGTAATCCAAGTACTTGAACACGGTGCTGGTTTTTGCCGCTACGTGCTTGTGGATGTCGGCCTCGGCAAAGTCGTAAGGCTCATCATTCAGGAACGGAGTGATCAGGATGTCCCGCCACATGGCGTAGTAGGCTTCGTCTACTGCTGGTTGGTTATCCACGCGGGCACCCAGGTCGATAAGGTATTGATCAAGTGCTTGGTAGTCTTCATCCAGAGCCGCGATCAAAGCTTTCCGGTACGCCTCCACGATTTCCGGCTTCAATTTTTTTACACAGCCAAAGTCATACATGATGATAGTGCCGTCCGGCCGGTAGGCGAAGTTGCCGGCGTGTGGGTCGCCGTGGATGCACTGGAAGCGGAACAACTGGTCGGCCATGATGGTGAAGATACGATGGCCGATGTCGTTGAGGGTTTCCTGGCTGTAGCGTTCCGGGGTCACCTGGCTGACGTGGTCGCCTTCAACCAGCTCCAGGGTCAGTACCCGCCGGGTGGAGTGGCTGTCGACCACCTCCGGAATAACAACCCAGGGCTGGTCTTTGTGGAATTCGTGAAAGAGCTTGAGATTGCGGGCTTCGTTTTCGTAGTCCAGTTCTTCCTTAAGGCGTTCACGAATTTCACCGAACAGCTGATCAACGGTCTCCTTGGGCATTTTCAGCAGGCCGCCCAGTTTCAGGGCCAGGCGTAGCTGTTTCAGGTCGGAGTCGCAGGATTCATCCACGCCGGGGTACTGCACCTTGACGATCACATCCGTGCCGTCGTGCAGCCGAGCACGATGTACCTGGCCGATGGAGGCGGAGGCGTACGGGGTTTCCTGCAGGTACTCGAACAGCTCGCCCACCGGTTTGCCCAGCTCGCTCTCGACCTGCGCGAGAATCACATCGAAAGGCATGGGTGGGGCTTCTTTCTGGAGTTTTTCCAGAGCCTGGGAAAACTCTTTGGGCAGGAAGTCCTGGGTCTGGGACGCAATTTGCCCCACCTTCATCACTGCACCCTTGAGTTCACCCAAGGTGTCGGCAATCTCGCCGGCCATACGGGTGTAACTTTCGCTACGAGCGCCTTCGTCGTCGACCGTGCGGAACATGCGCCGGGCCCTCTGGCCCGCGTACTGGCCCGCCACGGAGGCGGTCATGCCCGCGAGTTTGAAGAAGCGTCCTGTACGGGACGTAACTGGTTTCTTCGCCATGGTCCTGTCTGTTTCCCCTGAAACGCGTGGTTCGCCTGAATATGCGTTCAGGCGGGCAAATCAGACCACTGTTGTCTCCACAAACAGCACATCTTCCAGTTCCAGCGACAGGGTCTGGCCGGAGACCAGTGGCCCGACGCCTTTGGGAGTTCCGGTCAGCACCACGTCCCCGGGCTGCAGGGTGAACTGGCTGCTCATGTGGGCGATCAGCGGCACAATTGGGTTCAGCATATCACGGGTGTCGCCGGTCTGTTGGCGTTGTCCGTTTATGTCCAGAGTGAAACGGATGTTGCCTTTGGGAAGCTTGTCGGCAGCCACAAACGGGGAGAGCGGGCAGGCGCCGTCAAAGGCCTTGGCCCGCTCCCAGGGCTGGCCTTTCTCCTTGAGCTTGCTTTGTACATCCCGCAGCGTCAGGTCCAGCGCCAGGCCGTAGCCCAGAATGGCACCCTCGGCTTCGCTGGCAGAAGCGTTGGTGAGCGGCCGGCCGATGAGCACGGCCAGCTCGGTTTCGAAGTGGACTTCGCCATGATTGCGGGGGAAGTCCAGAGGGCGGGTGATGTGCACCGCTGCCGTTGAAGGTTTGATAAACAGCAGCGGCTCATCCGGCACCGGGTTATTCAGTTCCCGGGCGTGTTCGGCGTAGTTGCGACCAATACACACGACTTTGCCCAGGGGCAGATGAACCGGTGTGCCATCTTTCCAGTGATGCTGATAATCGGGCATGGTCGCCTCCTGTAACGGTAATTATTCTCCCTCGAACGAACACACAGTATAAACCTGCAGGCCTTCTTCCTGCAGCTTGCGCGAACCGCCCAGGTCCGGCAGGTCGATCATCGCCGCTACTTCCACGATCTCCGCACCGATGCGGCGGATGAGCCGGGTAGCGGCCAGCATGGTACCGCCGGTGGCGATCAGGTCGTCTACCAGTACCACTTTATCGCCCGGCTTGAAGGCGTCTTTGTGCAGCTCCACCGACGCGGTGCCATATTCCAGCTCGTAGTCTTCCACCAGGGTATCAAAGGGCAGCTTGCCTTTCTTGCGCACCAGCACCAGTGAGGCATTAAGCTCATAGGCGAGGGCTGAGCCGATGATAAAACCGCGGGCATCCACTGCTGCCACGGCATCGATGTGCTGTCCGTGGTAGCGGTGCACAAAGGCGTCAATCAGCTTGCGAAATGCGGTCTTGTCTTGCAGAACCGTGGTGATATCCCGGAAGGAAACCCCGGGCTTTGGCCAGTCCGGCACGGTGCGGATGGCTTTCTTTATACTCTCGGAAAAATAATCCATAACTCACCTGTGTGGACCCGGCTTACGCCAGATCCAGAAACATGAATTTCAGAACGAAGACAACGGCGATGGTGGTGACGCTCCAGTTCAGATCAGACCATTTGCCGGCCAGGGCCTTGACTGCCACGTAGGTGATAAAGCCGAGGGCAATACCATGGGCGATAGAAAACGTCAGCGGCATCATCAAGGCGGTGACGATGGCCGGTGCGATGTCGGTGATGTCGTCCCAGTCCACCAGTTTCAGACCGCTGGCCATCAGACAGGCAACGTAAAGCAACGCCGGGGCCGTTGCGTAAGGCGGGATAACGCTGGCAATGGGTGAGAACAGCAGGCAGGCCAGGAACAGCAGGGCGACCACGACGGCGGTCAGGCCGGTGCGGCCACCTGCCGCGATACCGGCGGTGGATTCCACATAGCTGGTGGTGGTGGATGTACCCAGTGCAGAGCCCGCCATGGTTGCTACCGAATCTGACATCAGGGCCCGGCCCAGGCGCGGCAGCTTGCCATCCTTATCCAGCAGGCCGCCTTTTTGGGCAGCGCCCACCAGGGTGCCGGAAGTATCGAACAGGTCCACAAACAGGAAGGCAAACACCACGCTGATCATGCCTACGTTCAGGGCGCCAGCCAGGTCTAGCTGCATAAAGGTGGGGGCAATGCTTGGTGGGGCCGACACAAGCCCCTGATACTCCACCATGCCCAGCATCATCGCGATCACGGTAATGGCGATAATGCCGATCATCACAGAACCGGTGATCTGACGGAAAGACAGCGCACAGATCAGCACAAAACCACCGAAGAAAAGCAGTGCCTCTGGCACCATGACGTCACCCAGGCTGACCAGCGTCGCGGGGTGATCCACTACAATGCCGGCGTTTTTCAGGGCAATCAGGGCCAGGAAGAAGCCAATGCCGGCAGAAATACCAAACCGCAAAGACATGGGAATGGAATTGATGATCCACTCCCGCACCTTGAAGATGCTCAGCAGGAAGAACAGAAAACCGGAGAGAAATACCGCGCCCAGGGCCACCTGCCAGGTGTACCCCATGCTGCCTACCACGGTGAACGAGAAGAACGCGTTCAGGCCCATGCCCGGGGCCAGTGCGATCGGGTAGTTGGCCCACAAGCCCATAATCAGGGTGCCGATCACTGCCGCCAGGCAGGTCGCAACAAATACCGCACCGAAATCCATGCCGGTGGAGGACAGTAGGCTGGGGTTGACCACGATGATGTACGCCATGGTCAGGAAGGTGGTAATGCCCGCTACCACTTCTTTACGAACATTGGTGCCGTGGGCCTGGAGTTGGAACAGTCGTTCAAGCATGACGGGGGTCTGCCTCTCGGGATGCCTGGGTTGGGGTTTGAAACTCTGTTTACGTGCGGAAATCGTGAACTGGGTGAAAAAACGGCAATCTTACCGGCTCACGGGTCTCAGGCCAAGGCCAGGGAATGATTGACCGTTCAGCCCGTGCTGTGATCTCGCTGTAGCCGGATATCGAAACGGACGGCCAGCATGCGTACGGTTACTATGAACAACAGGCCGATGGTCAGGGCGATAGACTCGCTTTCCAGTAACCACTGGCACACAAAGTACAGCCAGCATCCGGCGAATGCGATGGAGGCGTAGATCTGATCCTTACGAAAGATGAAGGGCACTTCGTTGCACAGAGTGTCGCGCAGTGCGCCGCCGAAGCAGCCCGTCATTACGCCGAGCATGGACGCGATAAACCAGGAGTGGCCCAGGTCCAGCGCCAACTGGGCGCCGAGAATCGAGAAAATGCCGAGGCCAATGGCATCCGGGAAAACAATACGGGATTCCTTGAGGCTGTGCGCCCGGCTCCAGTAACTGAATACAATCGCCATGGCCAGAATCAGGATAGGCTGCTCCTGGTGCTTGATCCAGTACAGCGGGTGGTTATCCATGATCAGATCCCGCAACGTGCCGCCACCCAGCGCAGTAATAAAACCGATGGCAAAAATGCCCACCGGGTCCATGTTCTTCGAACGAGCGACAATCATGCCGGAAATGGCAAATGCCACAACCCCAATCATTTCAAGTGTATAGATGATGTCGAACATGGCCGGCTCTGGGGCAGAAAGTGTACGTAAGCAAGGGTGATCAAACGGGAGTGCGAAGGATAGCCGAAAACGGGCTTGGATTCACCTGACGGCACCCCACCTGTGCCGAGAAATGATGAAGAACGGAGACAGGATACAGAATTACCTGAAGAGTGATCTGCCAGCCGCTGACATGGCGTATGTTCAACGACCCCTGTTTTCATTGATCCGGAGTACACCATAAATGCCGCTGATTCGCCTTGCCTACGCCAGTGAAGCAACCTTTGAAGCCAAACCTCTGGAGAAAGGGGTTGAGCCCCACGTTGCCCGTATTCTGCTTGTGTCTCGTCGGAACAACGGAAAAGTGGGCCTTGTGGGCGGGCTGTATTACGGTGACAACCGCTTTTTCCAATACCTGGAAGGCGAAGAAGAAGCCGTTCGGGACACTTACCAGAGAATTCTTCAGGACCCAAGGCATCGTAATGTCCGGACGTTGATCGAGGAGCCGGTGGCCGAGCGGTCGTTCACAAACTGGTCGATGAAGTACGTGCCGGCCTCTGCAGATGTTCAGGCATTTCTTCAGAAGCACCACTTGCCAGAGTTCAATCCATCCGCTTTTGACAGCACCCAGTGTGAAGAAATGATCGACCTGATCCGCCGCTCCAGTCAGGACCAGAAGCTGGTCAACTACGACGAGCCGGTCCGCAGTACGTCACCCGCCCCACAAACGCTGTCACCAGGCCTTAAAGCCGGGCTGGTTGTTGCTGCGGTGGGCCTGGTCGTGGCGCTGGCGGTCAGCGCGACTATGTTGTAGGGCTGAATCAGCGTGGTTTATACGAAACGATAAGCGATCTTGATTTGCTTCATGATGCAACTGCGTTTAGCTTGGTGCGATTCAATAAAAAAGCTGAACAAGACGCCGCTTGAGCCCGAACACTGCAGTTACGCTGATCGGCCCCAAGGTATCAGGAGAGATCATGAAAGCCATTCTGTGCAAAGAATACGGACCTGCCGAAAACCTGGTTATTGAAGACATCCCAAGCCCGGAGGCCAAGGGCCGGGGCGTGAAAATCCGGGTGAAGGCCGCGGGCCTCAACTTCCCGGATACCCTGATCATAGAGGGCAAATACCAACTGCAGCCACCCATGCCGTTTTCACCGGGCGGCGAGCTGGCGGGTGAAGTGCTCGAAGTGGGCGAGAAAGTGACCCACTTCAAGCCAGGTGACCGGGTGGCGGCCCTCACAGGCTGGGGTGCGTTTGCTGAAGAAGTGGTTGCCCCTGAATCCAATCTGTTGCCCCTACCAGACGGCATGCCTTACGAACAGGCGGCCGGTTTCATGATGGTGTATGGCACCTCCTATTATGCGCTGAAACAGCGGGCTAACATTCAGCCTGGCGAGACCTTGCTGGTGCTTGGCGCCACCGGTGGTGTTGGTCTGGCGACCGTTGAACTAGGCAAGGCCATGGGCGCAAAGGTAATCGCGGCGGCCAGCACAGCCGAAAAGCTGGAGGTGGCCAAGGCCGCCGGCGCTGATGAGCTGATCAACTACTCTGAAGAATCCCTGAAAGAAGCGGTGAAGAAGCTCACCAAAGGCAAGGGTGTGGACGTGATCTACGACCCGGTCGGCGGCGACTTCACCGAACAGGCCCTGCGTTCTATGGCCTGGAACGGCCGCCACTTGATCATCGGCTTTGCCGCAGGCGATATTCCAAAGGTACCGGCAAACCTGACGTTGCTGAAGGGCTGTTCGGTGGTCGGGGTGTTCTGGGGCAGCTTCACCCAGCGGGAGCCGGAGGCTAGTGCGAAGAACATGATGGAGCTGTTGCAGCTGTACAGCGAGGGCAAAATCGACCCGAAGGTCAGCGAGGTATTCGAATTCGACCAGTACGCCGAGGCTCTGGGTGCCCTGACCGGTCGCCGTGCCACGGGTAAGATTGTTCTTCGGGTTGGTTCCTGAACCTTGGTCTGAGCTGGTTTCCTAGCCTTCTGGTTCAGGTGTGCGCCGGGTTGGGGACGTCTTCCAAAAAAACGCTACGAGCACATCCATGTGCGCTTCGTTCGGGCCATCCCTGGCCCTCAAGATTTTTTGGAAGACGTCCCCAACCCGGCGTTCGAGCATCGAGGAATAGTCATCTGAATAATGACGCTGGTGAGTCCTGTTTTTGCTGACTATTGCCCCGAAATTCGAGGGTGAGAGTGGGGACTCCCTCCCAAAAATCTCGGAGGCCATGGATGGCCGGAGCGAAGCGCACATGGATGTGCTCGTAGCGTTTTTTGGGAGGGAGTCCCCACTCTCACCACCCCCGAAACCCGGCAGGCTAGGGCCGAACTAGACCCCACCACCAAAAGTCAGAACCGAACACCACCAGCATCGATATCGGCCACCAACTCCGGCGTAAGCTGCGTATACCCGGATGCGCCCGGCAGCCACGCATAAACTTCCTCATGGGGGCTGGACAGAGAGTAGCCAAGCTTCTGAATATCCACCTTCCGGTACTTGAACGTGCCCGTCTTCTCGATGGCGTGGGTTACCCGCACGAATACCGGTATCGCATACGGTGGCAAATTGTCCTGAAGGTAAGCAAATAGCTTGTCCGCATCAAAGGACGCCTCCGGATTCTGCGGCACCAGCGTCACCATGCCGGCTTTGCCATTGGTGTTCGGAATCTCCACGCCGTAGACAATCGCCTCCTGAACCATGCCGGAGCCGTCGATGATGTTTTCCACTTCGGTGGTGGAAACGTTCTCCCCTTTCCAGCGGAAGGTATCGCCCATGCGGTCGACAAACTGCAGGTGCCGGCAGCCGATTTCCTTCAGCACATCGCCGGTGTTGAACCAGGCATCGCCTTTTTTGAAGGCATCACGAAGGATCGATTTTTCCGTGGCCTCTTTTTGGGTGTAGCCCTCGAACGCCCACTTCTTGTTGATCTCGCCGATCAGCAAACCTGGCTGGCCTTTCTTCACTTCTTCCAGGCGGCCTTTGTCATTGCGGATCGGGTCACGGGTGCCTTCGTGGTACTTCACCAGCTTGTACGGGGCAGTGGAGAAACCCACGGTGTTGTCCATGTTGAAGAAGTTGCTGAAGCCGATGTTGCCCTCAGACGAGGCGTACAGCTCGGCCACTTTGTCGATGCCGAAGCGCTCCTTGAACTCAGTCCAGATAGACGGGCGCAGGCCATTGCCGATCATTTTGGTCAGGCCATGGTTGCGGTCCTGTGCGCTGGCGGGCTGGTTCAGCAGGTAGCGGCAGAGTTCGCCGACATAGCCGAAGGTGGTGGCGTTGTATTTTCGGACGTCGTCCCAGAACGCGCTGGCGGAGAACTTGCGGCGTAGGGCGATGGCGGAGCCTCCGGCCAGTACCGAACCCCAGCACACCAGCAGCGCGGTGCCGTGATACAGGGGCAGGGTGCAGTACAGGACGTCTTCTGGTTCCATGGCGAGGGACAGCATGCCAAAGCCGCCATAGGCCCGGATAAACTTGCGGTGTGAGCCAGGGGCGGCCTTGGGCAAGCCAGTGGTGCCGGAGGTGTACAGATAAACAGCCGTATCGCCCATGGTGACGTTGTTGGAGAGCATGGGGCGGGTGGACGACCGCTGGCTGACTTCGAGCGCCATGTTGGTGTAGCCCTGCGGTTCTTCACCAAACGTATTCAGGGTATTGGCATCGGCCAGGTACTGCAGAGGCTTGGTATGGCGTAGTTGGATCTCGTCGCGCACACCCTCGGCGTGGTCAACCAGCTCAGCGCCCACCACCAGCATACGAGGCTGGATCAGGTTGATGCTGTGGGCCAGGACCTTGCCCTTCTGTGAGGTATTCAGCATGGCGCAGGCCACGCCGACCTTGGCGGCGCCAACCACGGTGGCCAGCAGTTCCGGGCGGTTATCCAGAAGCACGGCAATGGCGTCGCCCTTCACCAGTCCTTGATCTTTCAGGTAATGGGCAATCCGGTTGCTCCAGGCGTCGAGCTCTGACCAGGTAATGGTGCGGTCATCAAACAGAATGGCCGGGCGTTGGGGGTATTTGTCGGCGTTGCGTTCAACCAGCCGGCCCAGCGTCAGGTCTTTGTTGTCGTCCTTCAGCCGGTAGTAATAAAGCCCCTTGGCCACATAGGGGAATTTTTTCAGGACCGTTGGCAGGCTGCGTAGGATGTCGCGCGCGGTTACGATGTCTTGGCTCATGTTGCTTCCGTTTCAGTCGTCATTGTCTTTATAGGTTTTGAACCGCGGAGCAACACAAAGAGCCCCGCGGCTAATCCAGGAACAGATCCGGCAGTAGCGGTTTGTCGCCCTGTGCGTACCGGTAGTGTTCAAAATCCTCTATGCCATCCTGACGAAGCACCTCTTCATCAATCAGCGCCTGCCCCGTCAGTTCCTCTGCCGTGCGGGAGAGAATGCTGATGGCCGCATCCGCCATGATCTCCGGTTTGCGGCCCTGGGCCATGAGTTGCGGCCCGCCCACTTCGTACTCGATGGCCGCCGTGGCGATCAGTGTTTTCGGCCACAGGCAGTTCACGGCGATGCCGTAGCGGCGGAATTCCTCGGCCATACCCATACTGAGCATGGTCATCCCATATTTTGTGGTGGTGTAGGGCCCGTATTGGGCAAACCACCGGGTGTTCAGGTTCAGTGGCGGCGACAGGCTCAGGATGTGGCCACCGGATTCCTTCAGCCAGGGCAGGGCAGCCTGGCTGCAAGTGAACACCGCCCGGGCATTGACCTGGTGCATCAGGTCGTAGCGGCTTACCTTCAGGTTTTCGACACCAGTCAGGCGGATGGCGCCCGCGTTGTTGACCAGTGCGTCGATGCCGCCGAAATGATTGGCGGCTTCTTCCATTCGTTGCCTTACCTGGCGTTCATCCCGCACGTCCAGCACCAGCGGCAGCGCCTGGCCGCCGGCGTTGCGGATTTCCTCCGCCACGGTGTGGATGGTGCCCGGTAGTTTCGCATGCGGTGTATCAGTCTTGGCGCCAATCACCACATTGGCGCCTTCCCGGGCGCAGGCCAGGGCGATGGCGCGGCCGATGCCCCGGCTGCCGCCGGTGATGAACACGGTGCGTTGATGGAGTCGGCTCATGCGTCGGCCTCCTCGTTAGCTTCTACCTGAACCAGCAGTTGGCCCCGTTTAACCTGATCACCCTGCCGGGCGAGCAATTGGCCGATGGTGCCGCTGCGATCGGCTTTCACCGGGTGCTCCATTTTCATGGCTTCCAGGATTACCAGAGTCTGGCCCTGTTCAACCTGATCCCCTTCGGCCACCAACACATCAATGATGCCGCCGTCCATGCTGGCCTGTACCTTGCCACTGCCGGCGCCTTGGGCACCCTGTGCCGGCTGGTGGGTGATGTCCCGAACTGACCAGGAGCGCCCGAATGCCTGCAAATATAGGGAATCTCCGCTCCGGTAGTATTGGCACCGCTGACGAACCCCGTTGTCGATAATGCATAGCAGGCCAGGTTCATGGCTTTGCAGCTGCAGCTCGTAATGTTCTTCGCCGTGGGATACTTGCAGTGTGTGGCCGCTGTGGCGGACCAGCAGTCCCAGGCTGTCATCTTGAGTTTCCAGCTTCATGGGCATGACCGTAGCCGGGGCGTTGCTCCAGCCCTCCTGACCTGTGCCGCTTAAGCTGAGAACGCAGGCGCTCAGGGCCAGTTCACGGATGGTGAGCGGCTGGGGCGCCAGGGATGGATCATCCTTGAACGCCTGTTGCAGGAACGCGGTGGTGGCTTCACCGGCACCGAAGGTGTCGTCGGCAATAATGCGACTGAGGAAGTGCCGGTTGGTGGTCACACCAAATACGGCGGTATCTTCCAGGGCCCGGATCAGCCGGCGGCGAGCTTCGTCCCGGTTCTGGCCCCAGGCAATGACTTTCGCCAGCATGGGGTCGTAATGGGGGCTGACCACATCGCCGGAGCGCACGCCGGTGTCGTAGCGCAATCCTTTCCCTTCGGCCGGGGTAAATTGATGCAGGGTGCCGGTTTGTGGAGTAAAGCCGTTGGCCGGGTCTTCGGCGTACAGGCGCACCTCGATGGCATGGCCGTTGAGTTCAATCTCGTCCTGGGCCAGCGGCAGGGGCCGGCCTTCGGCGACCATCAGTTGCCAGGCCACCAGGTCCTGACCAGTGATCAGTTCGGTGACCGGGTGTTCCACCTGCAGGCGGGTGTTCATTTCCAGGAAGTAGAAGTTGCGGTCTTTGTCGACCAGGAATTCCACGGTGCCGGCGCCTTCGTAACCGCAGGCCAGGGCGGCTTTGACGGCCGCTTCGCCCATGGCTTTGCGCAACTCAGGGGTAACAAAGGGTGAGGGCGCTTCTTCAACCACTTTCTGGTGCCGGCGCTGCACGGAGCAATCCCGTTCACCCAGGTACACGGCGTTGCCGTGGCGATCGGCAAAGACCTGGATTTCCACGTGGCGGGGTTCGATAACGGCTTTTTCGATGATCAGTTCGTCGTCGCCGAAGGCTTGCTTGGCTTCTGAGCGGGCCCGCTTGATGTTGTCGGCCAGCTCACTTTCACTCTCGACCAGGCGCATGCCCCGGCCTCCGCCGCCTGCGGAAGCTTTGAGCATGAGGGGGTAGCCAATGTCTTTGGCAGCGGTGATGAGCTCGTCGTCGCTGGCGTTGTTGCCCTCGTATCCGGGAACCACCGGTACGCCGGCTTCCTGCATGGCGATTTTTGAGCGGCGTTTGCTGCCCATGAGTTCGATGGCGTTTTCGGGCGGGCCTACGAAGGTGAGGTCGGCCTGTTTGATGGCTTTGGCGAAGCCGGCGTTTTCCGATAGGAAGCCGTAGCCGGGGTGGATGCAGTCGGCGCCGGTTTTGGCGGCGGCATCGAGGATGGCGTCGGCGTTCAGGTAGGAGGCGGCCACTTGTGCCGGGCCTATGCAGACGGCTTCGTCGGCTTGTTCAACGTGCAGGGCGTTGGCGTCGGCTTCGGAGTAGACGGCAACGGTTCGGTAGCCCAGCGCCTTGGCTGTCTGGATGACCCGGACGGCGATTTCGCCGCGGTTAGCGATGAGTAGTTTTTTTAGCATTTGTATGTCACCTGTCTTGAAACGCGCCTGCGTGTTTGGGTGCTCATGCGCACCGCTGGCGGGGAGGGCCTCCGGAAAAACGCTCCTTGCGGCACATCCATGTGGCGCTTGGGCTCCGCCATCCATGGCTCCGCACATTTTCCGGAGGCCCTCCCCGCCAGCGGCGCTTCCGCTGACTTTGTTCTTGCCTGCAGGATGATTTACTAAAGGTCTGCGGCTTCTGGTTGTTAATTAGCTGTTGTTGCTGGCCCAATCTGGTTCGCGCTTTTGCATGAACGCCATGGTACCTTCCATCCCCTCTGGCCCCCGGATGGCCGCGGCGAATTTCTCCGCGGCGTCATCCAGTAGGCCGGCCATGGCTTCATGGCCCACCCGGTGCAGCAGGGCTTTGGTTTCTGCCGTGGCATTTGGGGCGCAAAGGCGAACGCGTTCCAGTGCCTGGTTCAGCATGTCGTTTAGTTGTACTTCGGATTCTGCAACCTGGTGAACGATGCCGAGTGCGCAGGCTTCTGCTGCGTCGATTCTCAATCCCAACAGGGCCAGACGACGGGCCTGGGTCAGGCCGATGCGTTCTACTACGAACGGGGCGATCTGGGCCGGGATGACGCCGAGGGTGGTTTCCGGCATGCCGAATTTGGCAGTCGGGCCGGCGATGGCGAGGTCGGAGACGCAGGCCAGGCCGAAGCCGCCGCCCATGACGGCGCCTTCGGTGATGGCGATGACGACTTTGGCGGATTCGTTGACCTGCTGGATCATCTGGCCGAAGGCGCGGTTGAGTTTGTAGAACGGGTCGTCGCGGCCTTCGCCGGCTTTCTGGCCCCGGGCGCCGGCCATGTCTTTGATGTCGCCGCCGGCGCAGAAGTGTCCCCCGGCCCCGCGGATGACGACGGCGCGGATGCTGTCGTCATGTTCGACTTCGCTGAACACGGTGGACAGTTCCGCGACCATGTGGAGGCTCATGGCGTTGCGGACGTCGGGTCTGTTAATCGTAATGAGCAGCGTCGGGCCCTGTTTTTCAAGTATCAGGGTTTCGCATTGTGGTAGTTGGTATTCCATATAGGACTCCACGTAAAACGTTTGGGGCCATGAGGCGG